>JAOPZO010000468.1 GCA_025964065.1 Solirubrobacterales bacterium
CGTGGAGACCGACACGTTCCAGGCCTCCCGCCTGAAGCTCGAGGAGTGGGGCCTGGCCGAGCACACGCTCGAGATCAACGTGAAGGCCGCCGAGATCGCCCGCCAGGCGGTCGGCGAGGACCGCTTCGTCGCCGGCTCCATCGGCCCCACGGGCTTCCTGCCCGCCTCCGAGGAGCCCTCCCTCGGCCAGATCCGCTTCCGCGAGCTCGTCGAGGTCTTCCGCGAGCAGGCCCACGGCCTGCTCCTCGGCGGCGTCGACCTCCTCATCATCGAGACGGCCCAGGACATCCTCGAGGTGAAGGCCGCGATCTTCGGCGCGCGCGAGGCGTTCAAGGAGACGGGGCGCACCGTCCCGATCCAGACCTCGGTCTCGCTGCTCCCGAACGGCGGCAAGATGCTGCTCGGCACGGACATCTCCTCCGTCCTCACGACGCTCACCGCGCTCAAGGTCGACGTCATCGGCTTGAACTGCTCCACGGGCCCCGAGGACATGCGCGACGCGATCCGCTACCTCGGCGAGCACGCGACGATGCCCGTCCACTGCATCCCGAACGCCGGCCTGCCGCTCCAGGGCCCCGACGGCGAGACGATCTTCCCCGAGGAGCCCGGTCCGCTGGCCGCGGTGCTCGGCGACTTCGTCGACCGCTACGGCGTCACGATCGTCGGCGGCTGCTGCGGCACCACGCCGGCGCACATCGCCGCGATGGCCGAGCGCTGCAAGCGCCCGCTGACCTCGACGCCGTGGCTCGACCGCAAGCCGCTGCCGTGGATCTCCTCCATGATCTCCGCCGGCCCGCTCGTGCAGGAGCCGCGCCCGACCATCGTCGGCGAGCGCGTCAACTCGCAGGGCTCCCGCAAGGCGAAGGAGCTCCTCCTCGCCGACGACTACGACGGCCTGCTGCAGATCGCCGAGGACCAGGTGGAGGGCGGCGCCCACGTGCTCGACCTCTGCGTCGCGCTGACGGAGCGCCAGGACGAGGCCGAGCAGATGCGGACCGTCGCGAAGAAGGTCTCGCTCTCCCAGGCCGTGCCGATCCAGATCGACTCGACCGAGCCGGACGTCCTCGCGGAGACGCTGGACCAGATCCCGGGCCGCGCCATCGTCAACTCGGTGAACCTCGAGGCCGGCCGGGACAAGATGGACCTCGTCGTCCCGATGGCCAACGAGCACGGCGCCGCGGTGATCGCGCTGACCATCGACGAGGTCGGCATGGCGAAGACCGCCGAGCGCAAGGTCGAGATCGCGCAGCGCATCCACGACATCTGCGTGGGCGAGCACGGCCTCGACCCGGAGATGCTCATCTTCGACGTCCTCACCTTCACGCTCACCACGGGTGACGAGGAGTGGCGGCCGTCCGCCGTCGAGACGATCAAGGGGATCCGCGACGTGAAGGCCGCGCTTCCCGGCGTGAAGACCTCCCTCGGCGTCTCCAACGTGTCATTTGGTGTCGGGCAGCCCGCCCGCGCCGTGCTCAACTCGGTCTTCCTCTACCACTGCGTCGAGGCCGGGCTGGACCTCGCGATGGTCAACCCGAACCACATCACGCCGTACTCCGAGATCTCCGAGGAGGAGCGCAAGCTCGCCGACGACCTCGTCTACAACCGCTCGGAGGACGCGCTCCAGAAGTTCATCGAGCACTTCGAGTCGCGCAGCGGCGAGGCCGAGGTCGAGAAGGCGAACCCGACCGAGGGCATGACGCCCGAGGAGGCGCTGCACTTCCACATCCTGCGCCGCCGCAAGGAGGGCGTGGAGGACTGGATCGACAAGTCGGTCGAGAAGATCGGCGCCGTCCCGACCCTGAACGGCGTGCTGCTGCCCGCCATGAAGGAGGTCGGCGACAAGTTCGGGGCCGGCGAGCTCATCCTCCCCTTCGTCCTCCAGAGCGCGGAGGTCATGAAGAAGGCCGTCGCCCGCCTCGAGAACTACCTCGAGCGCACCGCGGACTACACGAAGGGCACCGTCGTCCTGGCCACGGTCTTCGGCGACGTGCACGACATCGGCAAGTCGCTCGTGAACACGATCCTCACGAACAACGGCTACACGGTCATCGACCTCGGCAAGCAGGTGCCGGTCGGGACGATCCTCGAGGCCGCGAAGGAGCACGACGCGACGGCCATCGGCCTCAGCGCGCTGCTCGTCTCGACGTCCAAGCAGATGCCGCTGGCGATCAAGGAGCTCCACGAGCAGGACCTCCCCTACCCCGTTCTGATCGGCGGCGCGGCGATCAACCGCGACTTCGGCCTCCGGGTCCTCTTCCCGAACGGGCGCGAGAGCGACGAGGTCTACAAGCCGGGCGTCTTCTACTGCAAGGACGCGTTCGAGGGCCTCGGGATCATGGACAAGCTCGTCGAGGCCGAGGACCGCAAGACGCTCGTCGAGGGCACGGTCGAGCGCGCGTTCAAGCTCCGCAACAAGGGCCCCGAGCCCGAGCTCGGCGACACGACCGACAGCTCGGTCCGTTCGAGCGCCGTCACCGACAACCCGATCCCGACGCCGCCGTTCTGGGGTGCCCGGGAGATCGAGGTGAACCTGGATGAGGTGTACCCGCACCTCGACACGCACGTGCTCTTCAAGCTCCACTGGGGCGGGCGCGGCGTGAAGGGCGAGGCCTGGCGCCAGCTCGTCGAGGGCACGGACGAGGAGGAGGGCTTCCTTCCCCGCCTCGAGCGCATGTGGCGCGAGCAGGACTACCTGCGCCCGAAGGCCAAGGTCGGCTACTTCCCGTGCAACGCGGACGGCAACGACCTCGTGATCTTCGACCCGGAGGACCACGACAAGGAGCTGGAGCGCCTCACGTTCCCGCGCCAGCCCAAGCACGACCGGATCTGCATCACGGACTTCTACCGCCCGCTCTCGAGCGGCGAGCGCGACGTGTGCGTGCTGCAGGTCGTCACGGCGGGCGACCGGGTGACGGAGCTCATGGCCGAGCTCGAGAAGAACGACGAGTTCGCCGAGCAGCTCTACACCCACGGCCTCGGCGTGCAGACCGCGGAGGGCATGGCGGAGTGGATGCACGCGCGCGTGCGCTCCGAGCTCGGCATCGAGCGCGGCCAGGGCCGGCGCTGGAGCTGGGGCTACCCGGCCTGCCCCGACCAGAGCGAGCACGAGAAGGTCTGGCGCCTGCTCGACGCGCCGAGCATCGGCATGCGCCTCTCGGGCGGGTACGCGGTGGAGCCCGAGCAGTCGACGGTCGCGATCCTCTCCCACCACCCCCAGGCGGTGTACTTCGGCATGAAGTCCGGCTTCATCCCGAAGGGGACGGTCGAGGACGAGGTCATCGAGGGCACGGTGCGCGACCCGCGCAAGCAGGCGCTGCCGCCCGAGGACTTCGCCGAGGCGACGGCCGACGAGGACGCCGAGACGGAGATCGCGGAGGTCCCCGCGAAGGCCTGAGGCACCCGCCGCGACGTGGAGTAGCGTCGCGGCGATGAAGGTCCTCTCGATCGACGGCGGCGGCATCCGCGGGCTGATCCCCGCCCTGGTCCTCGAGGAGCTCGAGGCCCGGACGGGCCGACGGGTGGCGGAGCTCTTCGACCTCGTCGCGGGCACCTCGACCGGCGGGATCCTCGCGTGCGCGCTCACGCGACCCGGCGCGGCGCCGGCCTCCGAGCTCGTCGAGCTGTACCGCACGGAGGGTCCGAAGATCTTCCGGCGCTCGCTCGCGCACCGCGTGCGCTCGGGGGAAGGGCTCCTCGAGGAGAAGCACGACGACGCGGCCCTGGACGATGCCCTGACCCGCTACCTGGGGTCGGGCAGGCTCTCCGGCGCCAGCACGCGCGTGCTCGTCACGGCCTACGACCTGCAGGCGCGGGCGCCGTACTTCTTCAAGAGCTGGCGGGCCGACCGCGACGGCCCGCTGCGCATCGTCGCGCGTGCGACCGCCGCCGCACCCACGTACTTCGAGCCCGTGGAGGTCGGCGAGCGCTCGCTCATCGACGGCGGCGTCTTCGCCACGAACCCGGCGATGTGCGCCTACGCAGAGGCCGTCGTGCTCTCCGGCGCGCCACCGACCTTCGTCCTCTCCCTGGGCACGGGGCGGCAGACGCGCCCCATCGCCCACGCCGACGCCGCCTCCTGGGGGCTCGTGCAGTGGGTGCGCCCCGTCATCGACGTCGTCTTCGACGGGGTGAGCGACACGGTCGAGTACCAGCTGCAGCACCTCATGCCCGGGGACGCCGTCGTCCGCCTCCAGACCGAGCTCGACCGCGCCTCGGACGCGCTCGACGACGCGAGCGCCCGCAATCTCGCGCTGCTGGAGGAGCAGGCGCGCGAGCTCCTGGTCCGCGAGGACGCCGCGCTCGACGCCGCGTGCGCGGTGCTGCTCGCGCAGGACTCGTAGACGGGCTCCCGGCGAGCCCGGTCACGGGCGCTGCGCCCCTGCCACCTCCGCGCCCGGGGCCGCGTCCGCCACGAGCGCGAGCTTCTCGGGCCGCGTGAGCCGCTTGATCCGGGCCTCCTCGCGCATCGCGGCCGAGCGGTCGGCCTGCGGGAGCGCCGCGGCGAGCTCGACGGGGAGCCGGGAGCGGGTGTAGCGCGACGCGGTGCCGGCCGCGTGGGCGGCGAGGCGCTTCGGGAGGTCGTTCGTCCAGCCCGTGTAGAGCGAGCCGTCCGCGCAGCGCAGGAGGTAGACCCAGGCGTCCGTCATCCGTCCGCCGGAGCCTAGGCCGCGGGAATAACCTGCAATCCCCATCGGCTTTGTGTAGATTGGCCCCATGACCGCCGTCGACGTCCACCAGCACCTCTGGCCCGCGGAGCTCCTGCGCGCCCTGGCTCGCAGGACGACGGCACCGTGCGCGCGCCCCGCGCAGGGCGGCTGGCTCGTGGAGCTCCCGGGCGAGCCGGCGTTCCTCGTCGACCCGGCCGACCACGACGTCGTCTCCCGCGCCGCGGCCGTCCACGCCGCGGGGCTCGACCGGGCGCTCGTCGCGCTCTCCACCCCCGTCGGCATCGAGGCGCTGCCGGCGGCCGAGGCGGCTCCCCTCCTCGAGGCGTGGAACGAGGCCGCGGCCACGCTGCCGGACACGCTGGGCTGGTGGGGCTCCGTCCCCCTGGCGGCCGCCGCGCACGAGGTCGTCGAGGCGGCGGACGCCGCGCTCGACGCGGGCGCGGCCGGGATCGTCGTCGCCGCGGGCGCGCTCGCGGCGCCCGAGGGCCTCCGCCGCCAGGCGCCGTTGCTCCACCGCCTCCAGGAGCGCCTCGCGCCGCTCTTCGTGCACCCCGGCCCCGCCCCTCGGGCCGCTCCCGCGGCACCCGTGCCGGCGGCCTGGTGGGCGCCCGCCACGCGCTACGTCACCGACCTGCACGCCGCATGGCACGCGTGGGCCGGCTGGGGCCGCCCGCGGCACCCACGGCTCCACGTCGTCTGGGCCGCCCTGGCCGGCCTCGCGCCGCTGCACGCGGAGCGCACCGGGCTGCGCGGCGGGCCCGAGCACGACGAACCGGACCCCTTCCAGTTCTACGACACCTCGGGCTACGGGCCCCGGGCGCTGACGTGGATGGCCTGCAGCGTCGGGACGAGCCAGCTCGTCCACGGCACGGACGCGCCCGTGGTCGCCGGGCTCCCCGCAGAGCCGTTCTCCGTCGAGGCCAGCCGCGCCCTGCGGACGGACAACGTCGCGCGCCTCCTCGGCACGGCGTGGGTGGCGGCATGACGCTCCTCGCCGTCTCCAACCCGACCGCGGTCGACCTCCGCGGGCTCGCGCAGGACGTCGCCGCCGACCCGACCCAGTGGCGGCCGCTCGTCCACCACGGGCCCGAGCGCCACTTCGCGCTGCTGCACCGCGACGCCGAGGCCGAGGTCTGGGTCGTCTCCTGGGGACCCGGGCACGACACGGGCTTCCACGACCACGACGACTCCGCCGCGGCGATCGCCGTCGCCCAGGGCGAGATCCGCGAGCAGCGCCTGGCGGTCGGTCGTGCGAACGTCGACCGCCGCTTCCGGGCGGGCCAGACGGTCGCCGTCCGTCCCTCGGACATCCACCGCGTCCAGCACGCGGGCGCGACGCCCAGCGTGACGATCCACGCCTACTCCCCCCCGCTCTCGCGCATGGGGCAGTACGAGGTCGGGCCGAACGGGACCCTGCAGCGTCACGCCTCGCGCGCCGACGAGGAGCTCAAGCCCGTCGCCCCGTGACCGCGGCGTGCGCCCCCGTGACGCACGGCAGGCTCACGAAGACGCGCCGCCTCCCTCGCAACCCGCGAACCGGCCGCGGGAGCCGCCGCGGAGCCCGGCTAGGCCGGGTGGCCCTGCGAGGGGCCGCCCGGGAGCGGTGAGAGCTCCACGGGCGCGTAGTGCATGGTGCGGAGGCGGACGTCCTTCCAGCTCAGGCCCTCCTTCACGAGGGCGGGCGCGCCCATGAGGACGGCGGTCGCGATCTCGACGACCTGCAGGACGATGCCGTAGCCGAGCGCGTCCGCGGCCGAGACGCCGTAGGCGCCCGAGAGCACCGCGACGCATGCCGCCTGGAAGACGCCGAGGTTCGACGGGGTCGCGGGCAGGACGGCGGTGACGTTCACCGCGAAGAGCACCGCCGCGGCGGCGCCGAGGCCCGCGGTCTCGTCGACGCCGAAGGCGACGAGCAGGACGTAGCAGGAGAGCCACTGCAGCACCCAGGCGAAGAGCTGCGCGAACGTCGCGGTCGCCCCGAGCCGCGGGCGCCGGAAGACCGTGAGGCCGGCCCGCACCGAGTGCAGCGCCGCACGCACCTTCCGCACCCAGCCCCAGGGGCGGGCGCCGCGCAGGACCATGGGCGCCGCCACCACGAGCAGCAGCACCGCGATCGGCGCGGCGGCGAAGAGCGCGAGGTCCCCGTGGTGGCCGTCGAAGTAGCTCGAGGTCGCGAACATCGTGACGCCGAGCACCAGGAGCGCGACGATGTTGAGGATCGTCTGCGAGACGAGCGTGCCGAGCACCACGGGCAGCGTCTCCCGCGGGCGGCCGACGCGCCGCGCGACGATCATCGCGCGGGCGGGCTCGCCGAGGCGGGCGGGCAGCGTGGCGGACATCAGGACGCCGATGGTCGTGCCCTGGAAGGCGTCGCGGCGCTTCACGTGCGCGTGCGGCAGCGCGGCGCGCAGGATGGCGTGCCAGGCGACCGCGCGGACCGCCATCGACAGGCACATGATCCCGAGCGCGAGCAGCACCCACGGCGGGCTCGAGGTGACGAGGGAGTCCGTGATGCGATCGAGCCCGATGCGGTTGAGCGCGACCACCGCGCCGACCGTGGCGCCGGCGCCCGCGAGGCCCAGCGCGACCTTGCGCGCGAGCGAGCGGCGCGGGTGGCTGCCGGGCAGCGCGGGTTCGAGCGACGGCAGGCGGACCGGCGGGCGACGCGGCTCGAGGTCCGCCGGCAGCGCCCCGACCTTCACCGCCAGCCGGTGCGGCACCGTGACGGGCTCCCCGACCGCGATCGCGCGCTCGTAGGTGTCCATGACCTCGGCCGCGACGTGCGGCCAGGCGTAGCGCTGGGCGCTGAGGGCGGCCTCGCGGCCCATGGCCTCGTGGCGCTCGGGGCGCAGCGCGAGGTCGCGGAGCGCCTCGGCCAGCGCCGTCGCGTCGGCTCGGGGGACGAGCAGGCCGTCCGTCCCGTTGCGCACGACGTCGCGGTAGCCCGCGATGTCGCTGGCGACCACGGGGGTCCCGGCGGCGAACGCCTCCGTGAGGACCATCCCGAAGCTCTCGCCGCCGAGCGACGGCGCGCAGAGCGCGTCCGCGAGGCGGAGCTCCCGCTGCTTCGTCGCGTCGTCCACGCGGCCGAGGGCGCGGACGCCCGTCGGGTCCTCGAGCACCTGCGCGACGTCCTCCGGCGTGCTGCCGATGATCGTGAGCGTCGCGGGCACCTGCACCCGCAGCGCCTCGAAGGCGCGGAGCAGGATCGGCAGGCCCTTGCGCTCGACGGCCTGGCCGACGAACAGGAGCCGCAGGGTCGGGTCCGCGGCGCTCCGCCGCGGCCGCAGCGCGATGATCTCCTCCGGGGTGCCCGCGACTTCGACGCCGTTCGGGATGATCCGGTACTGCCCGCCGTAGAAGCGCCGGCCCGTCCAGGCGGCGGCCTCGGAGACCGCGATACGGGCCTTCAGGTGGTTGAGCCGGCGGCGCGCGCCCAGGAAGACCGCGACGTTGTTCGAGAGCCGGCTGTCGGAGTAGCAGTGGAACGTGCCGACGAGCGGCGCGGGGCTCGTGGCGAGCACGTCCCAGCCCACGACGGGCGCGACGGGCTCGTGCACGTGGACGACGTCGTACCGCTCCTCCTGCAGCGCGCGGCGCAGCTCGGAGAGCGCGGCGGCGGGCGGCGCGCAGTTCGACACGGCGCCGTTCGCGGGGAAGCCGATCGTGCGGCCGAGCGAGCGCAGGTAGTCCGGCGCCTCGCGCGGCTCCGGGGCGTGCCCGCGATGGGTCCGCGCCGCCCGGCGGTCGGGCGGGTCGAACGGGGCGAGCACCCGCACCTCGTGGCCGTCGCGCAGGAACTGCCCCGCGAGGGCCTCGATGTGGCGAGTCACCCCCCCGGGGTACGTCCAGGAGTATGGGGAGACGAGCGCGATGCGCACAGGTGCCCAACCTTACCCGGGCGCGCGGTCGGGGTTTCGGGCGCTGACCATTAGCCTCTGTTGCGTGTCCGAGCCCGCACGTCGCCACTTCGTCAAGTACACGTTCCTGAAGGTCGATCCGGCCTGGCGCCGCCTCCCCGCCGAGCAGCGCGCCCAGGACAAGCTCGAGTTCCTCGCCGCGTGCGAGGACTTCGGCACGGACCACCTCCTGCAGAGCTTCTCGCTCGTCGGCACGCGCGGCGATGCGGACCTCATGTTCGTCGCCGAGACGGAGAACCTCGACCGCATCCACGAGTTCCACGTCGTGCTCGCCCAGAGCGGGCTCATGAAGTGGTGCGCGCAGCCCTACTCGTTCCTCGGGATGCGGAAGTCGAGCGAGTACTCCGACGAGATCCGCTCCGTCGCGCGCCCGTTCAAGGGCAAGTACCTCTTCGTCTACCCCTTCGTGAAGACGCGCGCCTGGTACGCGATGCCGGCCGACGAGCGCTGGAAGATCATGCAGGGCCACATCACGATGGGTCGCGAGTACCCGCAGGTGGACAACCACACGACGTACTCCTTCGGGCTCGACGACCAGGAGTTCGTGGTCGCCTTCGACACGAACGACATCGCGGCGTTCCTCGACCTCGTGCAGCGCCTGCGCACGACGGAGGCCTCGGCCTACACGCTGCGCGACACGCCGAGCTTCTCGTGCCTGCGCACGTCGATGGAGCGCGCGGTCAACGCGCTCGACGGCGAGGCGCTCAGCCTCGCCGACTCGCCCGCCGCGACCTAGCG
>JAOPZO010000472.1 GCA_025964065.1 Solirubrobacterales bacterium
GGAGATCTGGCGCTGGCGCGACTTGTCCTGGCGGTCCTCCTGCAGCAGGCGCTTCTCCTTGGCCTCCAGCCAGTTGGAGTAGTTGCCCTCGTAGGGGATGCCCTTGCCGCGGTCGAGCTCGAGGATCCAACCCGCGACGTTGTCGAGGAAGTACCGGTCGTGGGTCACCGCGACCACGGCGCCCTTGTAGTCGGCGAGGTACTTCTCCAGCCACGACACGGACTCGGCGTCCAGGTGGTTGGTCGGCTCGTCGAGGAGCAGCAGGTCGGGGGCGCGGAGCAGGAGGCGGCAGAGCGCGACGCGGCGCTTCTCGCCACCCGAGAGGTTCGCGACCTCGGCGTCGGCGGGCGGCAGGCGGAGCGCGTCCATCGCGTACTCGAGCTGGGTGTCGAGGTTCCAGGCGTCCGCGGCGTCGATCTTCGCCTGCAGGCGCGCGAACTCGTCCGCGGTCTCCTCGGAGTAGTTCGCGGCGAGGTGGTTGAACTTCTCGAGCAGGTCCTTCGTCTCGCGCACGCCGTCCTCGACGTTGCCGAGGACGTTCTTGGACTCGTCGAGGCCCGGCTCCTGCTGGAGCATGCCGACGGTCGCGTTCGGGCCGAGCTGCGCGTCGCCGCGGTAGTCCTCGTCGAGCCCGGCCATGATCTTCAGCAGCGAGGACTTCCCCGCGCCGTTGTAGCCCAGGACACCGATCTTCGCGCCGAGGTAGAAGGAGAGCGTGACCTCGTTCAGCACCGTCTTGTCCGGCGGGTAGCGCTTGGTCAGCTTGTGCATCGTGTAGACGTACGAGGAGCTCATCGCCCGTCATGGTAGAGGCGATCCCGCCCCGCCCCCGCCCGGCGCGCGCGCACGATCGCGCGGGGGGTCCCGCCCTACCGCGTCGACGCCAGCCGGAAGTCCCCCGGGGTCGGCTTGCGGGTGAGCCCCTGCGCGGTGCGGCCGTCCGGGCCGACGCCGACGGACGGCTCGATCCGGTAGGCCGTGCCGCCCTGCGGCCGGCGCTTCATCGTGAACGTCGAGGTTCCGAGCTTCACCGGGGCGGCCGTGCCGCGGGCGACGGTGCCCGTGAACGTCATCGTCACGGGGATCCGCTCGCGCTCGGCCTTCGCGAAGGCCCTCTCCTCCTTGCGGGAGAACGCGGCCTCGTTGCTCTTGTAGACGTACTTGCCCGCGAACGTCGACTTGTTCGTCGTCCAGGTCAGGTCGACGATGCGGGCCTTCAGGCCGAGCCGCGCGGCGGACGCGCGGCTGAGCGTGATGGTCACGTGGAAGCGGCACTGCTTGCCCCGGGCGTTCTCGCACTGCCCGCCGACGTTCGGCTCGTCCCCGAGCTCCTGGGTGCTGCGGGCGCCGAAGAAGGCCGTGGCGCGGAACGGCCCGCAGCCCTGCGGATCGGTCGGGAGCTCGCTCTGGAAGGTCCGCGCGCAGAGGTCGTCCGCGTTGCGCACCCCGTCGCCGTCCTCGTCGTCCGGGCTGCCGGGCTGGCCGGAGGACGGCACCTTCTCCCCCTCGTCCACGGGGCCGGTGGCCATGGGCGGGGGCGGGGGCGGGCAGCCGCCGTTCAGCGGGCTCCCGGCCGTCGTCGGGCAGCTGTCGCGGGGATCCGGAACGGTGTCGCCGTCGGTGTCCGGCGGGATCGGGCAGCCCTGCTGGCGGGTCGTGTCGCCGGCGGGGCCGGGCTGGGACGGGCAGCCGTCCTGGGTGTCGCCGTAGCCGTCGCCGTCCGCGTCGCGCTTCGGGCAGCCCGGGGCGTTCGGGTTGATGCCGGCGGAGCCGGGCCCGCCCGCCTCGCTCGGGCAGTTCTCCTGCCCGTCGCCGAAGCCGTCGCCGTCCGCGTCGCGCTTCGGGCAGCCGTCGGCGTTCGGGTTCGCGCCGTCCTCGCGCGCGCCGCCCGGCTCGCTCGGGCAGAAGTCGACGTTGTCGGCGTAGCCGTCTCCATCGCTGTCGCCGATGGCCTGCGCGAGCGCGGGTGGGGTCGGCAGCAGCACGGCGGAGGAGCCGAGGCCGGCGAGGGTGGCGAGGACGAGGAGGAGCAGGAGACGGCGCATGGGGATCCTTCGTTGCGCCGCCCGGACGGGCGACGGGTCGGAGTGCATCGGCACCCTACGCCTCCGGCTGTATCCCATCTCCCACTTGCCGGTGTGAACCACGCGGAAGAAGAGCGCGGCGACCCCGAGTTGCCCGGTCCAGGCGGCGACCCGGACCCGGTTCGACTGCACGAGCGCGTCGATCGCGCCGGCGTCGAAGCCGCCCGTGAGCTCGTCGTGCAGCGGCACGGAGACGAGGCCCGTGACGCTCAGGGCCAGCACGAGCAGGCCGAGGTTCGCCCGGCCGAGCCACCCCGGCGTGCGCACCACGAGCGCGACGGCGACCCCGGCCTGCAGCACGATCGGAAGCCCGACCACCGGCGTGATCCGGGAGGCGTGCTCGGCCTCCCAGGCCGGGAACGCCGCCGGGCCCGCGTCGAGGACGACGTCGGCGAGGGGAGCCGCATGTCCGGGGTACGGGGCCCGGACCGGAACGGGGTCGTGGTGCCGAAGCGGTCCGATCGGGGCTCCCCGGCGGCGGTACCGTGGGAGGTTCGTGGCCCAGATCCTCGACATCGAGCAGTCCCTGCTCCTCCTGGAGCTGGACCCCCCCTTCGACAAGCGGCAGGTGCAGCTCGCCCGGCGCAAGCTGGCGAAGGTCTGGCATCCCGACCTCGCCCCGCCCGGCAAGCAGTTCGAGCACGAGCGCCACCTCAAGGCGATCAACGAGGCCGCCGACACGCTCGAGAAGCTCGCGGAGGACTCGCGCGGCGGCCGCGTGAGCCGCAACGCGGTCAAGGTCTCCGCCCAGGCCGCCCGCCGCGCCCGCGAGGAGGCGGGCCGCCGCAACTACGAGGCGCAGGAGGCGGCGCGCGCCCGTGCGAAGGATCGCCAGGAGCACGACCCGTTCGGCGAGCGGATGCCCGACCACTCCGTCGTGCACCGCTACGCGCGCTGCCTCTCCTACCCCGAGTGGGGCGTCGGCTCGGTCACCGGCATCTACTTCACCGGCGACGGCGACGACGTGCAGCAGTGGGCGCGCATCAAGTTCCACGTCGGGGTCCGCACCGTGCCCGCCGGCTCGCTGCAGTTCGTCGACTTCTCGCGTCCCGACCCGGGCGCGGAGCGCGTCCAGCGCTTCATGACGGCGGCGCAGCACGCGATGGCCGAGGGCAACTACGGCCTCGCCGCGCAGCGGCTCATCTACGCGCGGGACGCCGAGCCGACGAACACCGCCGTGCTGCGGCTCATGACGCTCGCGTTCTGGCAGGGCGGGAATCTCCCGGCCGCCGGCCGTGCCGTCCGCGACTGGGCCCGCAACGAGCGCGACCGCCCGGCGCCGCACCGCTACGCCGCGCGCATCTACGAGGACATGCGTGCCTACGACCTGGCGGTGGAGGCCGCGGAGCGCGCCGCCCGCCGCGCCCCGGAGGACGCCGGGGAGTGGGAGCGCGTCGGCCGCCTGCGGCTGCGGCTCATGGACCGCGAACGGGCGATCGCCGCGCTGGAGCGCGCCCGCGCGCTCCAGCCCTCCGTGGCCGGGCTGCTCGACCTCGCGCTGGCCTACCACCTGGCCGGCGAGCTCGGCGGGGAGGTCACCGCGACGGAGCAGGCGACGATCCTCGACCCGGAGCACGCCGCGGCCTGGTCGCGGTACGCCCACGCGCTCGCCAGGACCGACCGCGTCTCCGACGCGATCGCCGCCACGGAGCGCGCGCAGGAGCTCGCACCGGCGGATCTCGAGGTCCGGGAACTGCTCGCGCGCCTGCGTGAAGCGGCGCCGCGCGTGCTCCCCGCCGCATGAAACCGGCTTGAAAGCGGTTCGTCCGCTGACGACGCACCTCCAGTTCGTCCATGATGCGCCGACGACCGGTGTGCGGGTCCGGGAGGGCCCGCAGCCGCCGCACCCCCTCTTCCGAACCGGGAACCCCTTCGTGACCCTGCACCGCTTGTCGGCCATGGTGGCCGCCGTCCTGCTGTCCTGCCTCGGCCTGGCCGCGTCGGCCCAGGCCGCTGCCGTCCCGGGCATCAACATCAGCGCCTACGACGACGCGTCCGTCGCCCTCCAGCAGGGCGCGAAGCAGGTGCGCTTCTTCGTGCCGTGGAAGAACTTCGAGCCGGGCTCGGCGCGGGAGTTCGACGGGAACGGCCCCGTCACCGCGAACCCGCTGACCACCGGCCTCAAGACCGCGGTGGACAGCGTCCGCCGCAGCGCGACGCCGATCCTCGTCGTCCTCGACGCGCCCGACTGGGCCGGCGCGGGCGCCGGCAACCACAGGCACCCGTCGGGCGAGGCGGGGCGCGCGGCGTACGCCGCGTTCGTCGGCGAGCTCGCCGAGTGGCTCGGCAACGAGGGCAACGCCCCCGTCTATGAGGTCTGGAACGAGCCGGACGCCGAGGAGTTCTGGGGCGGCGCGCCGAACGCCGGCGAGTACACCGACCTGCTCAAGCGCTCCTACGCGGCCATCAAGGCCGGCAACCCGGGCGCCGGCGTGCTGAGCGGCCCGACGACCGGCAACAACTACCGCTGGATCGAGCAGCTGTACGCGAACGGCGCGAAGGGCTCCTTCGACGGCGTCGCCGTGCACACGGACACCGCCTGCTCCACGGTCGGCCCCGACGTCTTCTACCGCGAGGCCGACGGCCGCCTCGGCCAGTTCACGTTCCTCGGGTACCGCGAGGTCCGGAAGGTCATGCTCGCCAACGGCGACGACAAGGGCATCTGGATGACCGAGATCGGCTGGAGCACCGCGACCCAGACGTGCTCGAAGGGCGAGAGCGCCGGCAAGAAGCCCGAGGGCGTGAGCCGTGCGGACCAGGCGGCGTTCCTCACCAAGGGCTTCCAGTGCATGGCGAACGACCCGTACGTCGTGGCCGCGGCCTGGTTCACCCTGCGGGACGCGGGCGCGATCCCGTACGGCCTGTTCGACACGGGGGGCAACCCGAAGCCGTCGCTCGCGGCGTTCAAGGGCGCGGGCGGGCAGACCGCCGGGGAGTGCGGGGACTTCACCTCGCCGGCCCTGAACGTGCAGTCGCCGACCGAGGGCCAGCAGTTCGTCGACAAGCTCGACCTCCGCGCCTCCGCGACCGACGGCGGCGTGGGCCTCGGCCGCATCTCCTTCGCCTACGACGGCGGCAAGGAGATCCGCAACTTCACCGACGCGCTCACGAACGGCGCGGCGGTCGGCCTCGCGCCGTGGCAGGGCTCGGGCGCCCTCGCGCTGGGCGCGCACACCGTCGAGGTCAAGGCGCTCGACAGGAACGGCAACACCACGACCCGCGTCGTGACGATCACGAAGGTCCCGGCCGGGGCGGTCAAGTCCACGCTCCTGCCCGTCTACAAGCTCGGCAAGAAGGTGCGCTGCAGGACGACCCGCGGCGTGCCCAGCTGCTCGCTCAAGGGCAGCCTCTCGCGCGGCGTCGGCGGCCGGCCGTCCATCGGCGGCAAGGTCGCGGTCGAGTGGCAGTGGAAGAACAAGCAGGGCAAGTTCCGCAAGCTCGCGGGCGGCCTGAAGCCCGCCTCGAAGGCCTTCACGTTCACCGCGAAGCTGAAGAAGAAGGGCGCGTGGCGCGTCCGCGTGGTCTACAAGGGGCAGGCGCCGTACAAGGCGCTGAGCTCGAAGTTCGTCGCCTTCCGGGTCCGGTGAGCCGGGTGCGTCGGGGGCGGCCTCTAGCATGCCGCCCTCGATGCGCCTGATCGTCGCCCGCTGCGAAGTGCGGTACACCGGCCGGCTGACCGCCGTCCTGCCCGAGGCCCTCCGCCTGCTCATGCTGAAGTCCGACGGCTCGGTGATGGTCCACGCCGACACCGGGGGCTTCAAGCCGCAGAACTGGATGACGCCGCCGACGGTCGTCGAGGAGACCGGGACCCCGCCCACCCGGATCGTCGTGCGGAAGCTCGCCGGTGCCACCGAGGACCGCCTCGACATCCGCATCGTCGAGGTGGTCTCCGACGTCACCCACGACATGGGCGAGGCCGCCGCGCTCGAGAAGGACGGGGTGGAGCGCGACCTGCAGGAGGCGCTCGCCGCCGCACCCACCTGGTGTGGCGAGGGCTTTCGCCTCGTCCGCCGGGAGTGGCCGACGGACATCGGCCCGGTCGACCTCATGTGCCGCGACGAGGAGGACGGGTGGATCGCGGTGGAGATCAAGCGCGTCGCGACGATCGACGCGGTCGAGCAGCTCACCCGCTACCTCGAGCGCATCCGTCGCGATCCGGCGATGGAGCTGTGCGGCGGGGTGCTCGCGGCGCAGGTCATCAGGCCGCAGGCGCGCGTCCTCGCCGAGGCGCGCGGGATCGCGTGCGTGGAGGTCGACCTCGCGGTCGTCCGCGGCGAACGCGAACCGGAACTGACCCTCTTCGCGTAGGAGCGCGTGATGGAGAGCGGGAGCCCACGACGCGTCACCCTCGCCTCCGGCGCGCAGTTCCGCGTGCTCGCCTTCACGCCCTTCGCCGGCGCCGCCGCCGGCCTGCACGTGTGCCCGCAGTGCCAGGGCCCGCGGGTGATCCCCGTGCACTGGGAGCCCGCGGGCGCCGGGCACTGGGCCGTGCTGCGGCGCTGCCCCGACTGCCGCTGGCACGGCGCGGGCCGCCACGGGCAGGACGAGCTCGGCGCCTACGACGAGGAGCTCGACCGCGGCACCGCGGCGATGGTGCGCACGCTGCGCGAGGCCGTCGCGGAGCGCATGACCGAGGACGTCGAGCGGTTCCTCGACGCGCTGGGTGCCGGGCACGTGCTGCCCGAGGACTTCTAGCCCGCGCTCAGCCCACCTGCGCGAGGAACGCGTCGAGCTTCGGCGCGGCGTCCGTCAGGACCGGGCCGTGGCCGAAGCCGACGACGGAGGGCTGGAGCGCGGCGAGCTTCCGGGCGGACGCGAGGTTCAGCGCCGGGTCGACCGTCAAGAGCTTGGGCGGCAGGTGCAGGCCGACGACCGTGGTCAGCAGGTGCATGTTCGTGAAGACGTCGCCGCACAGCAGCGTGCGGTCCGAGGCGCGCCAGTACGCGATCTGGCCGGGGGAGTGCCCCGGGGCCTCGACCACGACGAAGCCCGCGGCGACCTCGTCGCCCTCGCGCAGCTCGCGCTCGACGTCGACGCCGTCGAAGCCCCCGGCGAACTCCATGAGCTTCGTCGCCTTGTGCTTCGGCAGCGTCGGCTCGCCCGAGCGGGCGTCCCCCGCGTCGCCCGCGGAGACCCAGAGCGGGAGCTCGAGCTGGTCGACCAGGCGCCGGGCGCCCCCGAGGTGGTCGACGTGCGCGTGGGTCGCGGTGAGGGCGCGGACCGTCCGTCCCTCGACGGCCTTCGCGATCTTCTTCGCGCTGCTCGCCATCCCGGCGTCGACGATGACGTCGCCGATGACATAGGCGTTGATCCCGTTGCGGGGGAGGAGCGGGATGTGAAGGACGTCCGGGGCGATCTGGGGCATGTGGCCCGGAGGCTACCCGGCGGGGTGCGCCGGATTCCGGCTGCTGCCATGACCGACGCCCCCGCCGCCCTGACCGAGCGCCGAGGCAGTGCCCTGGTCCTCACCATCGACCCGCCGCAGGTCGGCAACGCCATCGACGGCCGCGGCGCTCGACGAGCTCGACGCGCTCGCGGTGGGAGTCCTCATGGGCGCGGGCGGCGCGCTGCTCCGGCTCCGGAAGGGGCGGTAGGACCCACGAGGCCGCGCGCCCGCGGTTCGACAGGCCGTACAGCAGGTTCGGCCCGCTGGACGAAGGCGGGCCGATCCCGCGTGGGCAGACTCGACCCATGGGTGGACCCCCGCAGATCATCGCCTTCGGCGGCGGCGGGTTCTCGATGGAGAACGGGAACCCCCTGCTCGACGACCACGTCCTCGCCCTCACGGGGCGAGAACGGCCGCGCGTGTGCTTCATCCCGACGGCCTCGGGCGACGCCGACCACTACGTCGTGCGCTTCTACCGCACGTTCAGCGCGATCGCGGAGACCTCGCACGTCTCGCTCTTCCGGCGCGACCGCGGCGCGGGCGCCGTCGAGGGCTGCCTGCGCGAGCACCTGCTCAAGCAGGACGTCATCTACGTCGGCGGCGGGAGCGTCGTGTCGCTCCTGGGCGCCTGGCTCGCCCACGGGCTCGACCGCATCCTCGAGGAGTGCTGGCGGAACGGGACGATCCTGTGCGGCGGCTCGGCGGGCTCGCTGTGCTGGTTCGAGGAGGCGGTCACCGCCTTTCACGGCCCGCCCGAGGCGGTGCGCGGCCTGGGGTTCCTGCCGTACTCGAACTGCGTGCACTACGACGCGGAGCCCGAGCGGCGGGCGCAGTTCCAGGACTACGTCGGCCGGGGGATGGTCGCGGGCTACGGTGCCGACGACGGCTGCGCGCTGCACTTCGTCGGCACACGGCTCCACGACGTCGTGACCTCCAGGCCGCGGGCCGGCGCGTACCGCGTGCAGGCCGTGGGCGGGGAGCCGGTGGAGACGCCGCTCACCGCCCGCTTCCTCGGGGCGGCGAGCGCCGTCGCCCCGGCGCTGGCCGCGTAGCCTGACCGGATGGCCGCGACGACACGGACGATCTTCGCGATGGGGGGCGGGGGCTTCACGATGGAGCCGGAGAACCCGGCCCTCGACGAGTTCATCCTCACGCTCGCGGACAAGCCGGTGCCGCGGCTCCTGCTGCTGCCCACCGCGTCCGGGGACGCGGAGCGGCAGGTCACGAGCTTCCGGGCGACGTACGGCGACCGGCCGTGCCAGGCGACGGAGCTCTCGCTGTTCCGGCTCGGCGAGACGGGCGGCATCTCCCTGCGCGACCTCGTGCTCCGGCAGGACGTCGTCTACGTCGGGGGCGGCTCGATGCGCTCCATGCTCGCGATCTGGCGCGAGTACGGGCTCGACGCGATCCTGCGCGAGGCGTGGGAGCGCGGGACCGTGCTCGCCGGGCTGAGCGCGGGCGCGATGTGCTGGTTCGCCGGCGGCGTGACGAAGTCCACCGGGATCCCCCGGCCCGTCGAGGGCCTCGGGCTGCTGCCGCACTCGCTCACCGTGCACGCGGACAACGACCGCGACCGCCTGCCCGTCTACGAGGCGGCTGTGGCCTCCGACGTCCTGCCCGCGGGCTGGGCGGCGGACGACGGCGTCGGCCTGCTGTTCCGGGACGACCGGCTCGAGCGCGTCGTGACCTCGCGACCCGGCACCCGCGCGGTGCGCGTCGAGCGGACCGCCGAAGGGGAGCTCGTCCGCACCCCGATCCTGCCGGCGCTCCTGGCCGCCGCGCCGCTCGCCGACCGCTCCGTCGACGGCGACGTGCTCGAGTTCCGCCGCACGCGTCACGCGGCGCTGCGCCGCGGCGCGCGCTGAGCCGGGCCTCAGCGCGCGAAGCGCGCCACCGCGGGCCAGACGACGTCATCGAGGATCGCGTCCGCGAGCGCGTGGTCGACGGCGCGGTCGTCGTCGAAGAGGTGGAAGAGGAGGAGCGCCGTGCCCGCGCTCGTGGCCTCGCTCTCGAGGACGGCCGCATCGAGCTCCCCGCGCTCGACGGCCTCCTGCAGGACGGTGGCGATCGCCAGGCGGCGCAGGCCGAGGCCGGTCTGCTCGGCGGCGGCACGCACCTCGGGCTTCGCGGCGCGCTCGGCGTGCAGCACCGCGCACGCGGCTCCGAGCGGCCCGGCGAGGAGGTCCGCGACGTTCCGCAGCACCGTGCGGAGGTCCGTGCGGAGGTCGCCCGAGCGCTCCGCGGGGACGAGGTGCGCACGTGCGTGGGCCAGCGCGGCGGCGACGAGGTGCGGCTTGTCCGGCCAGCGGCGGTAGAGGACCGTCCGGGCCGCGTCCGCGCGCTGGGCCACCGCGTCCACGGTGAGCGCCGCGTAGCCCGTCTCGCCGACGAGCTCGAGCGTCGCGGTCAGGATCGCCGCCTCCACCTGGGCGGAGCTGCGGCGGGAGCGGGTCGCCTCAGGCACGGGCGAGCTCCGGCTCCGCCCGGACCACCCGCCGCGCGGGGATGCTCAGCGCCGCGAGCATCGCGACGAGCGAGCCGGCCGCGGAGATCCCGAGTGCCGCGGTGAACGCCGCCTCGGTCGGGAACCCGGAGCTCAGGACGTCGGAGGCGAGGATCGCGCCGCCGACCGCCGAGCCGAGCGACGCGCCGACGTTCCTGGCGATCGTGTTCACCCCGGTCGCCTCCCCGGTCTCGTGGCGGTCGACGGCCTCGATGATGAGGTTCGGCATCGCGGAGAACGCGAAGCCGATCCCGATGCCGAGGACGGCGGACCACAGCAGCGTGATCGCCGGGGAGGCGTGCAGGGCCGCGAGCAGCGCGAGCGCGACGCCGGCGATCGCGCACCCGATGGCCAGCGGCACGCGCGCGCCGAGGCGCCCGCCCATGCGGCCCGACAGCGGCGAGAGGAACAGGTTGAGCAGCGCGGCGGGGGCGAGCAGGAGGCCGGCCTGGAACGCGTTGAACCCGAACCCGTAGCCCGTCTCCTCCGGCAGCTGGGCGAGCTGCGGGATGAGGACGAACGAGCCGAACAACCCGAAGCCGACGAGGAAGGTCGCGACGTCGGTCGTCAGGACGGTCCGCTGCGCGAGCGTCCGCATGTTCACGAGCGGTGCGGGGGTGCGCTGCTCGAGCTTCACGAAGGCGGCCAGGACGGCGAGCCCGAGCGCGACGAGGCCGAGTGTGCGCGTCGAGCCCCAGCCCCAGCTCGTGGCCTGCGAGATCGCGTAGAGCGGGAGGACGAGACCGACGCAGAGGACGAGCGCGCCGCGGAGGTCGACGCGCCCCGGCGAGCGGAGCGGCGACTCGGGGACGAGCAGGACCGTCGTCAGGACGGCGGCGATGGAGAGCGCGCTGCTCAGCCAGAAGATCCAGTGGAAGTCGACGCTGTCGGCGATCAGGCCGCCGAGCGGCAGGCCGATGCCGCCGCCCACGCCGGCCGTGGCGCCGAGCAGCCCGACCGAGGCCGGGACGCTCGCGTTCGGGAACTCGTCGCGGACGATCCCGAAGGAGAGCGGGAAGACGCCGCCACCGAGGCCCTGCAGCGCGCGGCCGACCACGATCACCTCGAGCGACTGGCCGAGGGCCGACACGATGCAGCCCACGGACAGCAGGCCGAGCGACAGCGCGAGCATCTTCCGCTTGCCGAACATGTCGCCGAGCCGGCCGGCGATCGGCGTGGAGATCGAGGCGGTCAGGAAGTACGCCGTCACGAGCCAGGCGGCCGCGCTCGAGGAGGCCCCGTAGGACTCCTTGATGTCGGGGATCGCCGGGATGATCAGCGTCTGGCCGAGGGCGAAGGCGATCGTTCCGAGGCTCAGGATGAGGAGCGTGCGCTGGGGCGCGGCGCGTTCGGGCGTCTCGGACATCCACCCAAGCTACAAAGGTGTTGCTAAAAGGGTGTCTGGACGGATGACGGCGTGGCCTTCCCGGGGCGGGGTCGCCATCCTGCGGCGATGCCGACCTCCTGCCTCGACTCCACCACGGCCGAGGCCCGTGCGCTCGCGGCGCTCGACGTGCCGCGGATGGTCGCCGACCTGCAGCGCCTCGTCCGCGAGCCGAGCGTCACCGGGGCCGAGGGCTCCGTCGTCGCGCTCCTGGCCACCATGGGGGATGCGCTCGGCCTGCACGGCGAGGTCGTCGAGCACGACCTCGCGACCCTGCGCGCCCACCCGGAGCACCCGGGGGAGGAGGCGCCGCGCGCGAGCCTCGTGCACGCCGACGTCGTCCTGCGCGGGGCGGATCCGGGCGCGCCGCGGCTGTGCCTCAACGGCCACGTCGACGTCGTCCCCGAGGGCAGCGAGCCGTGGGCGCAGGGCGCCTGGTCCGGCGCGATCGTCGACGGCGCGCTGCAC
>JAOPZO010000473.1 GCA_025964065.1 Solirubrobacterales bacterium
GGTCGACGTGCTCCCGCTCGTCGCGCGCGGGCTCCAAGGGGCCGGCGGTGCGCGTGCTCCAGCAGCGCCTCGCGCGCCTCGGGTACGTCGTCGGGCGCCACGGCACCTTCGACGCCCGCACCGCGCGCGCCGTCCTCGCGTTCCGCAAGATGACGGGCATGGCGCGGACCGCCATCGCCGACCGCGCCGTCTTCTCGCGCCTGGCCCGCGGACAGGGCGCGTTCAAGGTGCGCTTCCCGGGGCACGGCCGGCACGTCGAGGCCGACATCTCCCGCCAGGTCGTCGCGCTCATCGGGGCGGGCGGGAAGGTCGAGCGGATCTACCCGACCTCCACGGGCGCGCCGTCGACCCCGACGATCCTCGGCTCCTTCCGCGTCTACCGCAAGGACTTCGGGACGAACCAGCTCGGGATGGTCCACGCCGCGTACTTCATCCGCGGGTACGCCATCCACGGCTTCAGCTCCGTCCCGACGTACAACGCGAGCCACGGCTGCCTGCGGGTCCCGGTGCCCGACGCGCTCGCCATCTACCGCTGGGTGCGCTTCGGCACCCGGGTCGACACCTACCGCTAGGAGCCCGCGGCCCGGAGCGAGCGCTCAGCGCCCCACGGCCACCCGGGCGAGGACGCCGAGGCCGAAGCCGTAGACGAGCAGGGCGAGCAACGCCGGGACCGTCCGCCGCACCCAGCGGTTGCCCGCCTCGTCCGTGAGGCCGGCGAACGGCGAGAGCAGCACGTCGTTCGCGTCGTCGACGAGCTCGCGCGGGTCCCCGTGCAGCTCCTCGCGCACCCGCTCCTGCTCCGGGGAGGGGTCGACGGTCCGCGCGGCCTGCCGGCCCGCGATCTCCGTCGTCGTCTGCTCCGAGGCGCTCCCGGCCTGGTCGGAGGCGAAGAGCACCCAGCCCAGGACGACGACGAGGCTGGTGAGGACCGCGAGGGTCCGGAGGAGGCGCTCGAGCACGCGAGTAGGCTACGGCCCCGATGAACGCCCAGCAGCGCCTCGTGGACGAACTGCGCACCCACGCCCTCGTGCTCGGGGAGGTCGTCCTCACCTCGGGCCTCACCGCGCAGTACTACGTCGACGCGAAGCGGGCGATCCTGCTGCCCGCCGGCTTCGCCGCCCTCGGCGAGCTCGTCGCGCACCACGCGCGCGCCTGGGGGGCCACCGCCGTCGGCGGCCTCACCATGGGCGCCGACCCCGTCGCGTGCGCCGCGCTCGCGGGCGGCTTCCCCGGCAAGGCGTTCTTCGTGCGCAAGGAGGCGAAGACCCACGGCCTCGCGCGCCGCGTCGAGGGGCCGCTCCTGACGCGGGAGGACCGCTGCGTCGTCGTCGAGGACGTGGTCTCCACGGGCGGCTCGACGGTCAAGGCGATCGAGGCGCTGCACGATGAGGGCCACGAGGTCGTCGGCGTCATCAGCGTGCTCGACCGGCTCGCGGGCGGGGCGGAACGCATCACCGCGGCCGCCGGCGGCGCACCGTACGTGGCGCTGACGACGATCGACGACGTGCACCCGGAGCGTCCGGACCGCTGACGCCTCGCGGAGCGCCTCTCTAGGCTCCACCCCGCGCCCTCGTAGTTCAACGGATAGAACGAGCGCCTCCTAAGCGCTAGATGCAGGTTCGATTCCTGCCGGGGGCACTGCTGCGGTCAACGATCTTGGCCTCGTCGGTCAGGCTGGTGCACCGTGTCCTCGCCGGTTCGACCGGCGGTCCAACACTCCTCGCACCGGTTGTTGCATCCCGCATTGAGCCTGCGTTGAGGGTCCCCTTGTAGGCGCAATCGCGTCTATAGTCGCCCCGCGCCCGCCACCCGGTGGGGGCAGGTGGCAGCCCGAGAGGGCACACCACCCGCAGGACCCACCACGAGGAGCACCCCATCACCTCGATGCCGCAAGCCATCCCCGGAGTCCCGGCGTGAGCACGATCAGCACCGAGCTCGTCGAGCCGGAGTCCGGCCTGCCCGCGGGGGAGCCCGGCCCCGTCGGCATCGCCGCGCGCTCCCCGCTGCAGCTCTTCTGGCGGCGGCTCCGCAAGGACTGGCTCGCCCTCACGGCGCTCGGCATCGTGCTGCTCATCATCCTCACCGCGATCTTCGCCCCGGTGATCGTCGACCTCGCGGGCACCGCGGCACCGCGCACGCAGAACGCGGACCTCACGGGGGACTTCGGCGAGCCGCTCGGCCCGAACGCGCAGGCCTCGTCGCCGTCCGCGGACGGCACGGTCGCCCAGGCCGGCCCCTTCGGCTCGGACAAGCTCGGCCGCGATGTCTTCTCCCGCACGGTGTACGGCAGCCGCATCTCGCTGCTCGTCGCGTTCATCGCCACGGCGATCACGGTCCTCGTCGGGGTCACGCTCGGCCTGCTCGCGGGCTACTACCGCGGCTGGATCGACACGCTCCTCACCCGCGTCATGGACCTCATGCTCGCGTTCCCGGTGCTCGTCCTCGCGATCGGCATCGGCGTCGCCTGCTCCGGCGCCGAGGGCTGCCTCGGGGGAGCGATCCAACCCGGGCTCACCGTGGTCATCTTCGTCATCTCGCTCTCAACCTGGCCCTACATGGCGCGCATCGTGCGCGGCCAGGTCCTCTCGCTCCGCGAGAAGGAGTTCGTGGAGGCGTCCAGGTCCCTCGGGGCCTCGGACCGGCGGATCATCTTCAAGGAGATCCTGCCGAACCTCGTGGCGCCGATCATCGTCTACTCGACGGTGCTCATCCCGCAGAACATCCTCTTCGAGGCGGCGCTCGCGTTCCTCGGCATCGGGATCGACCCCAGCGACCCGAGCTGGGGCGCGATGATCTCCGACGCCGCCTCCATCTTCCGGGAGGCCTGGTGGTACATGACCTTCCCCGGCATCGCGCTCCTCGTGACGGTGCTCGCCTTCAACCTCGTGGGCGACGGGCTGCAGGACGCCCTCAACCCGAGGACCGCCAAGTGACTTCCCACCCCCTTCGGAGCAGTTGGGCTCCGAGAACGAAAGGACCACACATGTCTCGCAGTTCGCTGCGCGCGCTCGCACTGAGCGTTGCCGCCGCGTCCTCGCTGGCCATCGTCGCCTGTGGCGACGACGACAGCGGATCGAGCTCCTCGAGCTCGGGCGCCGCAACCACCGCCTCCGAGGCCCCGGCCGAGGGCAAGCAGGGCGGGGTGCTCAACCAGCTCGGCGCGTCCGACGTCGACTACCTCGACCCGGGACACACCTACTACACGGGTGGCTACCAGGTCGCGTACGCGACCCACCGTCCGCTGTACGGCTTCAAGCCGGGCCAGGCCGAGCAGGTCCCGGATCTCGCCGAGGCCGCCCCGGAGATCGCCGCCGACAACAAGTCGATCACGGTCAAGCTCAAGAAGGGCGTCAAGTTCGCCCCGCCCGTGAACCGCGAGATCACCTCGAAGGACGTCAAGTACGCGTTCGAGCGCGCCTTCTCCGCGAACGTCGGCGGCCAGTACGCCACGGCGTTCTTCTCGGCCATCGAGGGTGCTCCGACGGAGCCCACGAAGGGCGTCAAGGAGATCGCGGGCATCGAGACGCCGGACGACCAGACCCTGGTCTTCAAGCTGAGCCGTGCCGAGGCCCCCGGCGTCGCCGCGGCCCTCGTCATGCCGATCACCATGCCGGTGCCGGAGGAGTACGCGAAGGAGTTCGACGCGAAGAACCCCTCCACGTACAACAAGAACGTCGTCGCGTCCGGCCCGTACATGGTCGCGAACAACGCCGAGGGCGCTCTCACGGGCTACAAGGCGGGCAAGTCCATCAAGCTCGTCCGGAACCCGAACTGGGACAAGGCGACGGACTACAAGCCGGCCTACCTCGACGAGATCAACATGAAGACGAACGGCGCGGACGCGTCGGTCGACGCCCAGCAGGTCCTGAAGGGCTCCGCCATGGCGCTCGACACGAACCCGCCGGCGGCCGAGCTCAAGCAGGCGGCCACGCAGTACAAGGACCAGTACGAGTCGGTCCCGGCCGGTGGCTACCGCTACTTCCCGCTGAACACGACGATCAAGCCGCTCGACGACCTGAACGTCCGCAAGGCGATCCTGGCCGCGTTCGACCGCGAGGCGGCCGTCAAGGCGCGCGGCGGTGCCTTCACGGGCGACGTGGCGACCCACTTCCTCCCGCCGGGCTTCCCGGGCTTCGAGGAGGCCGGCGGCGAGCAGGGTGCCGGGGTGGACTTCCTGTCCAACCCGCGCGGTGACATGGCCGTCGCCGAGAAGTACATGAAGGCCGCGGGCTACGCGTCGGGCAAGTACGACGGCGACGCGGAGCTCCTCATGATCAGCGCCACGGCCGACCCGGGCAAGGCCCAGGCCGAGGTCGCGAAGGCCCAGCTCGAGAAGCTCGGCTTCAAGGTCAACCTGCGCCTCGTGCCGCAGGACGCGGTGTACACGGAGTACTGCCAGGTCCCCGCCAAGAAGGTCGCCGTCTGCGGCTCGGCCGGCTGGTTCAAGGACTTCCAGGATCCGCAGTCGATGCTGGAGCCGACGTTCAAGGGGAGCAACATCTCCAAGGACGGGGGCAACAACAACCTGGCCCAGCTCGACGACCCGAAGATCGACGCGGCCATGGACAAGGCCGCGGGGCTCCAGGGCGACGAGCGCCTCAAGGCGTACGGCGAGATCGACAAGATGATCGTCAACGCCGCGCCCGCCGTCCCGTTCGTCTGGGACAAGACGACCATCATCTGGTCGAAGGACGTGCAGGGCGACGTCAACGAGTACTACACGACGCTGGACTTCGCCTTCACGTCGCTGAAGTAGGCACCCGCAGCATCCCGGCCGGCCGTCCGCCACCCGAGAGGGGGCGGGCGGCCCGGTCCGGGTCCCCACCGCATCGCCGACCAAGGAACGCCTCCGCCCCATGGGCACCTACATCCTCCGACGTCTCCTCTGGACCGTCGTGCTGCTGTTCTTCGTGACGGCGCTGACCTTCCTGATCTTCAACGTCCTGCCGACGGCCGACCCGGCCAAGCTGCGGGCAGGGCGCAACCAGACGCCGGAGACCGTCGCGGCCATCCGCGACCAGCTCAACCTCGACGACCCGTTCCTCACCCGGTTCTTCAGCTATCTGGGGGACCTGCTCTTCCATTTCGACTTCGGGACCTCGGTCCTGAACGACGAGCCGGTCCGCCCGCTCATCTTCGAGGCGCTCCCGAACACGCTGATGCTCGTGCTCGGCGCGGCCGTCGTGTGGTTCGTGATCGGCGTCGTCATCGGCACGATCTCGGCCGTCAAGCGCGGCTCGATCCTCGACCGCGTCGCGATGACCACCGCGCTCGTCGCGATCTCCGCGCCGGTGTACTGGCTCGGCCTCGTCGCGCTCTACCTCTTCTCGAGCGACCTCGGCGTCCTCGGCCTGTTCCCGGCCGCAGGCACGTACGACGCCTCCCGCGGCGTCTTCACGAGCATCTCGTCGCTCTTCCTCCCGTGGCTCGTGCTCGCCGCCGCGTTCTCCGCGATCTACGCCCGGCTCCTGCGCTCGAACCTCCTCGAGACGATGAGCGAGGACTACATCCGCACGGCCCGCGCGAAGGGCCTGAAGGAGCGCACCGTCGTCTTCAAGCACGGCCTGCGCTCCGCGATCACGCCCATCATCACCGTGCTCGGCCTCGACATCGGGATCCTGCTCGGCGGCGCGATCCTCACGGAGTCCGTCTTCGGCATCCCGGGCATCGGCCGCCTCTCGTTCGACGCGATCCAGCGCAACGACATCGACATCGTCCAGGGGGCGACGCTCTTCCTGGCGCTCGGCGTGTGCACGATGAGCCTCCTGGTCGACGTGCTCTACGCCTTCCTCGACCCCCGCGTGAGGTACTGAACCGATGAAGCGTCCCGGCTTTTCGACCTGTCCCTCCGTCATGACCCGCGGGGTCTAGAACCATGGCCCTGCTCGAGGTGGAGGACCTCCGGGTCCACTTCAAGACCGACGACGGCGTGGTCAAGGCGGTCGACGGGATCTCCTACAGCGTCGACGCCGGCCAGACGCTCGGGATCGTGGGCGAGTCCGGCTCGGGCAAGTCCGTGAGCTCGATGACGGTGATGGGGCTCACCCGCGCGAAGAACGCGACGATCACGGGCTCGATCCGCTTCGACGGCAAGGAGCTGCTGACCGCGAGCGAGGACGAGCTGCGCGCGGTGCGCGGCGGCCCGATCTCGATGATCTTCCAGGACCCCCTGAGCTCGCTGCACCCGATGTACAAGATCGGCAAGCAGCTCGTGGAGGCCGTCCGGACCCACCAGGACGTCTCGAAGGCGCGGGCGCTCGACCGCGCGGTCGAGATGCTCGGGCTGGTCGGGATCCCGGAGCCGCGGCGTCGCGCGGACTCCTACCCGCACGAGTTCTCGGGCGGCATGCGCCAGCGCGTGATGATCGCCATGGCGCTCTGCAACGACCCGAAGCTCCTCATCGCCGACGAGCCGACCACGGCGCTCGACGTGACCGTGCAGGCGCAGATCCTCGACCTGCTCGAGAAGCTCAAGCGCGAGCTCGACACCGCGATCGTCCTCATCACCCACGACCTCGGCGTCGTCGCGGAGGTCACGGACGACATCGCGGTCATGTACGCGGGGCGGATCGTCGAGAAGGCGCACCGCGACGACATCTTCGCCGCCCCGGAGCACCCGTACACGTGGGGCCTGCTGCGCTCGATCCCGCGCCTGGACTCCCCGCGCGACGAGGAGCTCGTCCCGATCCCGGGCCGCCCGCCGTCGCTCATCAACCCGCCCTCGGGCTGCTCGTTCCACCCGCGCTGCCCGTACGTGCGCGAGGCGCACACGCGGGTCGACCCGCTGCTCGAGGCCGTCCCGGGCGCGGCCGGCCACGAGGTCGCCTGCCTGCTCCCGCCCGCCACGCGCAGGGCGCTGTGGGCCGAGCTGTCCACCGGGGCCGACCCCGAGGCCGCGAAGGCCGTGGCGACCGCCGCGGGCGCCGGCAGCGGCACCGGCTCCGTCCGACGCGAAGAGGAGGCCTCCTGATGGCCCACGGCGATCCGCTCATCGAGGTCCGTGACCTCGTCAAGCACTTCCCGATCACGAAGGGCCTGATCCGCGCCAAGCAGGTCGGGGCCGTCCAGGCCGTCGACGGCGTGTCGTTCGACATCCGCGAGGGCGAGACGCTCGGCCTCGTGGGGGAGTCGGGCTGCGGCAAGTCCACGACCGCGCGACTGCTCACCCGCCTGCTCGACCCGACGTCGGGCACCATCGAGTTCCGGGGCAAGGACATCGCCTCGCTGTCGCGCAAGGAGCTCAAGCCCTTCCGCCGCGACATGCAGATGATCTTCCAGGACCCGTACTCGTCGCTGAACCCGCGCAAGACGGTCGGCTCGATCATCTCCGAGCCGTTCATCATCCACGAGCCGTCCGTGGGCGAGAAGGACCGCAAGTGCCGCGTGCAGGAGCTCATGGAGCAGGTCGGGCTCAACCCGGAGCACTACAACCGCCTGCCGCACGAGTTCTCGGGCGGCCAGCGCCAGCGCATCGGCGTCGCCCGCGCGATCGCGCTCAAGCCGAAGCTCATCGTCGCCGACGAGCCCGTCTCCGCGCTCGACGTCTCCATCCAGGCGCAGATCCTGAACCTCCTGCGGGACCTGCAGCGCGAGCTCGGGCTCACGATCGTCTTCATCGCCCACGACCTCTCCGTCGTGCGCCACATGTGCGACCGGATCGCCGTGATGTACCTCGGCCGCGTGGTCGAGCTGGCCGGCGCGGACGAGCTCTACAACCACCCGCGCCACCCATACACGGGCGCGCTGCTCTCCGCCGTGCCGGTCCCGGACCCGCGCCTCGCGAAGGCGAAGGTCCGCCAGGTGCTCACGGGGGACGTCCCCTCGCCGACGAACCCGCCGAGCGCGTGCCGCTTCCACACGCGCTGCCCGAAGGTCGTCATGGGCAAGTGCGACGTCGACGACCCGGCGCTCGATCCGAAGGAGGGCGGCAACCTCGCCGCCTGCCACTTCCCGTTGTCGGACCGCGAGGTCGCGACGCAGGTCCCCACCGCCGCCGCCTGAATTCCCCCGGCGTCCCGGCGCGAGCCGCTCCGGAAGTCCGTCGGGGCCCCGGGGCGTCGCCGGTGCACGAAGACCCCGACCGCCCTCACCCGGAGGTGACAGCCGCAGGGTCGGCGTTCGACGGCCCGTGGTCAGTCCAGGAACGTCACGACGTCGGTGAGGGGCGCACGCCCGGGCGTGCGCTCCTCCTGGCGCTTCGGCCCGAGGTGCAGCAGGCCGAGCGTCCGCTCGCCCTCCGGGATGCCGAGCGCGGCGCACCCCTCCGGGGCGCGCAGGACCGCCGGCGTGCGCCAGTAGCCCGCGAGGCCGCGGTCGTGGGCCCCGAGAAGCACGAGGTAGGCGGCGACCGCCGCCGCGTCGCGGTCCTCCTCGTCGGTGACGGGGTCGCCGCACTGCACCGTGGAGACCGCGATCAGCGTGGGCGCCCGGTCGAGCTTCGCGCCCGAGCCGGGCTGCTGCGCGTCCGCGGCGGCCTTGAGCCGCTTCCTGGCCTGCGGCCCGAGGACCCGGAAGCGCCAGGGGTTCGTGAGGTGGTGGTTCGGGGCCCAGGAGGCGAGCTCGAAGAGCTCCTCGAGCACCTCCCGCGGGACGGGGGAGGGCCCGTAGGCCTTGTGGGTGCGGCGGGAGCGGACGGCCTCCTCGAGCTCCACCTCAGGCCGCCTCGTCCTCGTCGTCCTCGTAGAGGGACTCCGAGGCGAGCTCGCGGTTCGCGGTGCCCCACAGCCTGATGTCGAGCACGTCGCCGCGGTAGTCGTCCGGGGCGATCAGCGTGAAGCGGTCGTCCAGCAGCGCGCACTGGTCCACGGCGAGGCCCGCGAGCTCCGCGGTCACCTGCTTGCCGCCGCGCACGAGCGGCCGACCCCAGACGAGCGTCATCTGCGCGACCTTCCCGAGCTCTCCGCGCCACTCGCCGATGACGTCCTCGCACAGGTCGAGCTTCCAGTCCGGGTTCTGCTCGGCGACCTCGGCGGTGAAGTCGGCGCTCGCGTCGAGGTCGGTCGGCTCCGCGCCGTCGACTCCCGGGACGAACGACACGTGCCCGTACAGCTCGTAGCCCGTCGTGGTGCGGCTCGTGACCGGGACGTAGGTGCGCCCGCCGTAGGTGCGGTCGGGGAACCACACGAGGTCGCCGGCCTGGCCCAGGTCCTCGCCCTCGTCGTCCAGACGCAGGCAGGCCGCGAGGAACTCCACGCGGAGGCGATCGGCCCAGCGGCCGTACGGGATGTCGTCCTGCGGCGGCTCGGCGGCGAAGGAGATGACGAAGCGCTGGGTGGGCGGCATGGTGGCCCCGAGTCTAGGAGGCGGTCCGGGAGCGGGGCGCGGTGGCGGAGCGCGCCGAGGGGGCCGATGTGGAGCGAGGGGCGCAGCATCGGCCCTCTCGCGGCTCCGGGGGGTCCTTCGCGCGGTGTTCGGCCCTCCCGCCGCACGTTCCTCGGCCCGGAGCCGACGAAGGTGCCCCGCGCGGGCCGCGGCAGCGCCGGAGCGCGCCGAGGGGGCCGATGTGGGGCGAGGG
>JAOPZO010000296.1 GCA_025964065.1 Solirubrobacterales bacterium
ACGCGCATGCCGCGCCCGCCGCCGCCCGCCGCGGCCTTGACCATCAGCGGGAGCACGCCGTCGCCGTCGGCGAAGGCCACGATCTCCGCGTCGCTCAGGCCGGGCCGCTGCAGCCCGGGCAGCGTCGGCACGCCGGCGGCCTGCGCGGCCTCCTTCGCGCGGACCTTGTCCCCGAGCGCCTCCATGGCCTCGGGCGCTGGGCCGACGAACGCGATGCCCGCGTCGGCGCAGGCCCGCGCGAACGCGGGGTTCTCGCTCAGGAAGCCGTAGCCCGGGTGGACGGCCTGCGCGCCCGTGCGGCGCGCCGCGTCGAGGACGGCCGAGATCGAGAGGTAGGAGTCGGCCGAGGGCGCCGGCCCGAGGCGGACGGCCTCGTCGGCGAGGCGGACGTGGGGGGCGTCGGCGTCCGCGTCGGAGAACACCGCGACGGCGTGGACGCCGAGGCGCTGCAGCGTGCGGATGACGCGCACGGCGATCTCCCCGCGGTTCGCCACGAGGACGACATCGAACATCCGGGCATCCTCCCTCATGCGGTCACAGGCCCGGCACCGGAACCGCATGCCGACCCCGAGCCGCACACCCCCGAGGGCGTGAGCGCGTCGAGCAGTGGCACCGCCTCCGCGCAGCCCGCCCACGACGACGCCGTCCCGGGCCGAACCACGGGGGTGGGTCCACGGCGTCCGGGGAGCTCGACGGGTGCGTGCACCCGGGCCGACCCTGACCGACGGCGGGGCACCGCACATCATCCTGACGAGGGGGTGACCCCCTCCCCTGGGAGGAGGGCGGGGGACGGACCCGTCCGTAGACTCGCGCCGACCCCCGCCAAGGAGTGCACCATGAGCAGTACCGAGACCCTGATCGAGAGCAACGAGCTGTTCATCGGGGGTGAGTGGGTGACCCCCCAGGGGTCCGGCCGGATCGACGTCTTCTCCGCGAGCACCGAGGAGCTCATCGGCTCCGTCCCCGAGGGCACGAACGCCGACGTGGACGCCGCCGTCGGCGCCGCGCGCTCCGCCTTCGACGACCCGCAGGGCTGGTCCGCGTGGAGCGCCGAGGACCGCGCCGCCGCCATGGAGCGCTTCGCGGACGCGTTCGACGCCCGCGCCGGCGAGATCGCCCGCCGCGTCTCCATGCAGAACGGTATGCCGATCGCGATCGCGAACCAGCTCGAGGCCGTCTTCCCGTCCGTCCTGCTGCGGTACTACGCCGGCATGGTCCGCCAGACGCCGTTTCGCGAGGAGCGCGCCGGCCTGCTCGGCGGCACCATCCTCGTCGAGAAGACCCCCGTCGGCGTCGTCGGCGCGATCGTCCCCTGGAACTTCCCGCAGGCCCTCGCGTTCTTCAAGCTCGCGCCGCTCCTCGCCGCGGGCTGCACCGTCGTGATGAAGCCGAGCCCGGAGACGGTGCTCGACAGCGTCGAGCTCGTCGAGGCGATCCGCGAGGCGGGCATCCCCGACGGCGTCATCAACATCGTGGCCGGCGGCCGCGAGCTCGGCGCGTACCTCGTCGAGCACCCGCGGGTCGACAAGGTCGCCTTCACCGGCTCGACCGCCGCGGGCCGCTCGATCGCGGCGCGCTGCGGCGAGCTGCTGCGCCCCGTCACGCTCGAGCTGGGCGGCAAGTCCGCGGCGATCGTGCTCGACGACGCCGACCTCACCTCGGCGGCGGAGAACCTCTTCGCCGCGACGCTCCTGAACAACGGCCAGACGTGCTTCCTCGGCACGCGCGTGCTGGCGCCCCGTTCGCGCTACGAGGAGGTCCTCGCGGTCTTCGGCGGCCTCGCCGGTGCGCTGCAGGTCGGGGACGCGCTCGACCCGGCGACCCAGATCGGGCCCATGGCGAGCGCCCGCCAGCGCGAGCGCGTCGAGGGCTACATCGCGAAGGGGAAGGCTGAGGGCGCACGCGTCGTCGCCGGCGGCGGGAAGAGCGAGCAGGAGCGCGGCTGGTTCGTGCAGCCGACGATCTTCGCCGACGTCGAGAACAGCCAGACGATCGCCCAGGAGGAGATCTTCGGCCCCGTCCTCTCCGTCATCCCGTACGACTCCGACGAGCAGGCGCTCGCGATCGCGAACGACTCCGAGTTCGGCCTCGGTGGCTCGGTCTGGACGGCCGACCAGGAGCGCGGCGAGGCGTTCGCGCGCCGCGTGCAGACCGGCTCGATCGGCATCAACCACTACATGATCGACCCGGCCGCGCCGTTCGGCGGCGTGAAGTCCAGCGGCATCGGCCGCGAGCTCGGCCCCGAGGGCCTGCAGGCCTACCTCTCGACGCAGTCGATCTACAACAAGCAGGGTGGCGCGGAGGCCGGCGCGCCGTAGCCAGGAGCCGCGGAACGCGGGGTGCGCTTCCCGGCTGCGGCCGTGGTCGCGCCCCGCGTGTCCTCGGTGCGGACGCTGCGGCCCACAGTTGGGGCCCGCCTCGCCTCCACGGAGGACGGCCCCAGCCGACGGGGGGAGGGCCCGTCCGGTTCCGCTGGTGGGATCCCACAGCGCGCCCTCAGCGCAGGTGCGGCACGCGCCATCGTCCGCGCACCCACCGGCTCCGTAGCGTCGGGCGATGAGCACGAACAAGCCAGTCGTCGTCTACGGGGCCAGCGGGTTCACCGGCCGTCTCGTCTGCGAGTTCCTCCGCGAGCACGGCCTCGGCTTCGTGGCCGCCGGCCGCGATGCCGCGCGCGTCCAGGAGGTGATGGACCGCAACGTCCCCGGGATCGAGACCGCGGACTACGAGGTGGCCGCCGTCGACCACGACGTGGAGTCGCTCACCGAGCTCTTCACGGGCGCGAGGGTCGTCTGCAACATGGTCGGCCCGTTCGCCAAGTACGGCCACGAAGCGGTCCAGGCCGCGCTCGCCGCGGGCTGCCACTACACGGACACGAACGGCGAGCAGAGCTGGATGATCGAGTGCGAGGAGCAGTACGGCGCGGCGTTCGCGGAGGCCGGGCTCCTGCTCTCGCCCGGCATCGCGCAGATGTACACGACGGGGGAGATCGCGGCGAACATCGCGCTCGAGACCCCGGGCCTCGACACGCTCGACCTGCTCGTGCTCTGGAAGGGGTTCCCGACGACGGCCTCGACCCAGACGATCTTCACGACCCTCGCCTCCGAGCACTTCTACCTGGAGGACAAGGAGTACCGGCAGTGGGCGCCCGAGACGAGCTTCTCGGTCTCCGTCCCGGGCCAGCACACGCCCGCGATCGTGCTGCCCTGGGGCGGCACCGCGCACCCCGTGTGGTTCAAGCGCGACCCGCGCGTGGCGACCTGCCGGGCGCTCGGCGGCGTCGCCGACCAGGGGCTCATGGCGGGCGTCGTCCAGATGACGGAGGCGATCGCCGCGATGCCGAAGGAGGAGCAGGGCCCCGCGCTCGAAGCCCAGGCCGCCGCGACGGAGGGCGGGATGCCGCCGCGCGAGAACCAGCGCTCGAACTGGTCGCTCGACTCCGTGCACGCCTCGGGCCCCACGGGCTCGGTGCACTGCGTCATCCGCGGCGCCTCGAACTACAAGCAGACGGGGCTCCTGCAGGCCTTCGCCGCCTACCACCTCGTGCACGGCACCCCGCGCCGCGTCGGCTTCGCCTCGGGCTGCCAGGCCTTCGGCCACCGCGAGCTCCACGCGGTCCTCCAGACGTTCGGCCTCAGCGGGCCGGCGCGCGTGACCGGCGACGTGGCCCCGGTGCAGCTCGCCCCGGTGCCGCAGGCGATCGGCGCCGTCGGCGCTCGCGCGGCGGTGCCGGCATGAGCGCCACGGACACGGCGGCCCCCGGAAGCGGGCTGTCCTTCGACCTCGAGGGCAAGCGCTGCCTCGTGACGGGTGCGGCGCGCGGCCTCGGCCTCGCGGTCGCGACGCTGTTCGTGCAGCGGGGCGCGCACGTGATGCTCTGCGACATCGACGAGGCGGCCGTCCGGGCCGCCGCCGGGGAGCTCGGCGAGAAGGCCGCGGCGGTGCGCTGCGACGTCACGAGGGCCGCCGACGTGCAGGCCGCGATCGACGCGACCGTCGGCGCCTTCGGCGGTCTCGACGTCCTCGTGAACAACGCGGGAATCGAGATCGGCAAGCCGCTGCACGAGATCTCCGAGGAGGAGTACGACGCGCTGATGGCCATCAACGTCAAGGGGGTCTGGCTCGGGATGAAGCACGCCGTGCCCGCCCTGGCCGCGACCCGGGGCGCGATCGTGAACATGGCGTCGGTCGCCGGGCTCGGCGGCGTGCCGCTGCTCGGCGTGTACTGCGCCTCCAAGGCCGCGGTGCTGCGGCTGACGCAGACCGCCGCGGTCGAGCTCCGCGAGACGGGGATCCGCGTGAACGCGGTCTGCCCCGCGTTCATCGACACGCAGATGGTCGAGCGCCTCGTGGCGCCGTTCGAGGCCGCGACCCAGTCCGAGTTCGGCGACGTCGTCGCCATCAAGCAGGCGCGGCTCGGCACCGCCGACGAGGTCGCCGAGACCGTCGCCTTCCTCGCCTCCGACGCGAGCTCGTTCGTCACGGGCTCGCAGTACGTCCTCGACAACGCCCTGACTGCGAGCGTGCTCTAGCCATGTCCAGCATCCTGGAAACGAAGATCGCGATCGTCACGGGGGCGGCCCGGGGCATCGGCCTGGCCATCGCCGAGGCGTACGCCGAGCAGGGGGCCACGGTGGTCCTCGCCGACATCGACGCCGTCGCCGGCGAGGCCGCCGCCGCGGGCATCGAGCGCGGCGAGTTCGTGGCCTGCGACGTCACGGACGAGGCGCAGGTCGAGGCGCTCGTCGCCGGCACGGTCGAGCGCCACGGCGGGCTCGACGTGATGGTCGGCAACGCCGGCATCGCGACGGTCAGCCCGATCGTCTCCATGTCCTATGAGGACTGGCGGCGGGTGCTGGCGGTGGATCTCGACGGCGTGTTCCTCTGCACGAAGCACGCCGCGGGCGCGATGGCCGCGTCCGGCGGGGGCTCCATCGTGAACATCGCCTCGATCAAGGCGTTCGGCGGCGCGCCCGCCACGGGCAGCTACGGCGCGGCGAAGGCGGGGGTCGTCTCCCTGACGAAGACGGTCGCGATGGAGATGCGCGACCACGGCGTGCGCGCGAACGCGATCTGCCCCGGCTGGGTGGAGACCGACATGGTCAACGACCGCAAGGCCGAGCTCGAGGCCGTGCTCGGCCTCTCCTTCGACGACTACATCGGGCACGTGCAGGGCGGCCGGCTCGGGACCCCCGCGGAGATCGCCACCCTCGCGGTGTTCCTCGCCTCGGACCGCTCGCGGTTCTCCTCCGGCTCGACGTACAACGTCGACATGGGGGCGACCGCGTCGCTGGTGTAGTCCCTCAGTCCCTCAGTCGCCCGCGGCGGCGCGCTCGGCTCGCAGGACGCGCTCCAGCCGGAGCGCGACCTGCAGCTCGGTGCGCCGCAGCGTGAGCGGCGCGTCGAGCAGCTCCTCGGCCTGGCGGATCCGGTTGCGGATCGTGTTCTCGTGCACGCCGAGGGAGGCCGCGGCGCTCACGTGCGAGTTCGTCGAGAGCCAGGCCAGGAGCGTCTCGCGCAGGCGGCAGGCGAGCGTGTCCTGCGCTGCGAGGCGCCCGAGCTCCTCGTCCACGAAGCGCGCGGCGCGGTCGGGCGTCGCCAGGAGCAGCGCCTCGAGGCGGACCTCCGAGGCCCACACGCACGGGTGGGCGGTGAGCCCGAGCGCGAGCTGCACCCGGGCGGTGTCGATCGCCTGGGCATGCGTGCGGCGCAGCCCGGCCAGGCCGGCGGCCGGCTCGCCCGCCGCCACCGCCGCGGT
>JAOPZO010000019.1 GCA_025964065.1 Solirubrobacterales bacterium
GCGGCGGCGGCTCGCGGCCCTCGCGCTCCGCGCGGCGCGCTTCGCGCTCCAGCCGCGCGCGCTCGCGCTCGTCGTCCGAGCGCATCCGGGCGTCGCGGTCGTCCTTGTCCCTGCCGCCACCACCGAAGAGCGGGCTCATCCGTGCACCTCGTGGCCGTGCCGGGCCAGGTAGTCCTCGAGCAGCACCGCGGCGGCCCGCGAGTCCTCGGCGGTGTCCGCCGAGCCGGAGCGCGCGGCGATCGCGGTCGTGAAGCGCTCGTCGTACAGCGCGACCGGCACGCGCGCCCCGAGCGACTCCTGCAGGCGCGCGGCGAAATCGCGGCACTCCTGGGTCTGCGCGGTGTCGCGCCCCGACAGGCCGACCGGCAGGCCGACCACGACGCGCTTCACCCCCCGCTCGCGCACGAGGCCGAGCAGGCGGTTGAAGCCCTTGCGGGTCGCGGGCCGGAGCACCGGCTCGATCGGGGTCGCGAGCGTGCCGGTCGGGTCGCTGACCGCACACCCGCAGCGGGCGGAGCCGTAGTCGAGCGCCAAGATGCGCACCAGGCTAACCGACGAGCGCGGACACGATCGCCGACCGCCCGGCCGCGATCGCCTCGTCGAGCTTCGCGACGTCCCGGCCTCCCGCGGACGCGAGCGTGTCCCGCCCGCCACCGCCGCCACCCGCGACCTGCGCCGCCGCCTTCACGACCGCGCCCGCCTTGACCCCGCGCTGCACGAGCGCCGGGGAGACGGCCGCGACCAGGCCGACCTTCCCCTCGAAGGAGGAGCCGACGATGACCGCGGAGGCCTCGCCGTGCTGTCCCTTGAGGCGGTCGGCGATGTCCGGCAGGTCCTTCGGGGAGACGTCCGCGAACGCCTGGGAGACGACGGTCGCGCCGTTCGCCTCGGTGACCATCGCCGCGCTGCCGTTCGCCGCGGCCGCCGCCCCGCCGCCGCTCTTGCGGAGCCGCTTCAGGTCCTCCTGGAGCTTCGCGATCGCCTCGGGCACGCCCTCGGGCTGCGTGCGGAGCGCGGTCGCGGCGTCGCGCAGCAGCGCGTCCTCCGTGCGCAGCAGCTCCAGCGCGACGGGCCCGGTGACCGCCTCGATGCGGCGCACGTTCGAGGCGCTCGAGCCCTCGCTCGTGATCTTGAAGACGCCGATCTCCGCGGTGGAGCGCACGTGGGTGCCGCCGCACAGCTCGCGGGAGAACTCCCCGTCGCCGACCTCGACCATCCGCACGACGTCGCCGTACTTCTCGCCGAAGAGCGCCATCGCCCCCAGGTCCTTCGCCTCGTCGAGCGTCGTCGAGATGGCGCGGACGGGCTGGTTCGCGACGATCCAGGCGTTCACCTCGCGCTCGAGCTGGACGCGCTCCGCGTCGGAGAGCTTCGTCGTGTGGGTGAAGTCGAAGCGCAGCTTGTCCGGGCCGACGTAGGAGCCCGCCTGGCGCACGTGATCGCCGAGCGCGCGCCGGAGCGCCGCCTGGAGCAGGTGGGTCGCCGTGTGATTGCAGGCGGTCGCGTGGCGCGCCGCGCGGTCCACGCGGGCGACGACGCGCGCGCCGTCCTCCGGCGCGCCGCCCTCGACGACGAGCGCCTGGTCCTCCCCAGCGCGCAGCACGTCGACGACCGGCAGCTCCGCGTCCCCCACCAGCAGCACGCCGGCGTCGGAGACCTGGCCGCCGCCCTGCGCGTAGAACGGCGAGGCGTCGAGCTTCACGAGCGTCCGGCCGTCCTGCTCGGCGACGTGCGCGACCGTGTGCTCCTCGAGGTGCTCGTAGCCCGTGAAGGTCGACGCCGCGCCGAGCCCGCGGACGAGCTCGAGCACCCCGGAGCCCTTCGTGCTCTTCGCGCCGCCGGCCGAGCGCGTGCGCTGCTCGTCCATCAGCTCCTGGAAGCCGGCCTCGCTGACGGTGACGCCGTGCTCCGCGGCGATCTCGAGCGTCATCTCGAACGGGAAGCCGTACGTGTCGTGGAGCTGGAAGGCGGCGGCCTCGTCGAGCGTCCCGGCCTCCAGGCGCTCCTCGAGGAGCTTCAGGCCGGACTCGAGCGTGCGGCCGAAGCCCTCCTCCTCCGCCCGGACCCACTTGAGCACGTTCTCGCGCTCGGCGACGAGCTCCGGGTAGCCCGCGCCCATCTGCTCGATGACGACGTCGACGTACTGCGGCAGGAACTGCCCCTCGATGCCGAGAGCGCGGCCGTGCTGGACGGCGCGGCGCATGACCCGGCGCAGGATGTAGCCACGGTCCTCGTTCGACGGCACGACGCCGTCGGCGATGAGGAACGTCATCGCGCGCGAGTGGTCGGCGAGGATGCGGAGCGAGCGGTCGTTCAGCTCGCCCGTCGCGAGCTCCCGGCCCAGCGTGATGAGCGGCACGAACTGGTCGGTCTCGAAGATGGTCTCGACGCCCTGGAGGATCGTCGCCATCCGGTTGAGGCCCATTCCCGTGTCGATGTTCTGCGACGGCAGCGGCGTGAGGCCGCCCTGCGCATCGAGCTCGAGCTGCATGAAGACGAGGTTCCAGAACTCGAGGAAGCGCTCGTTCTCGCCGCCGGGCAGGTCGTCCGGGGAGCCGTAGGCGAGCCCGCGGTCCAGGTAGAGCTCCGAGCACGGGCCGCAGGGGCCGGTCGGGCCGGACTGCCAGAAGTTCTCCGAGCGCGGGCACGGGACGATGCGATTCGAGGGGACGCCGATCGCCTCCCAGGCCGCGATGGCCTCCTCGTCCGGGCCGAGCCCGAGCTCCTCGTCGCCCTCGAAGACCGTGACCCAGACGTCCTCCGCCTTGAAGCCGAACCCGTTCAGCGTGAGGTCCCACGCGAACTCGACGGCGCCCGCCTTGAAGTAGTCGCCGAGCGAGAAGTTGCCGAGCATCTCGAAGAACGTGAGGTGCCGGGCGGTGTTCCCGACGTTCTCGATGTCCGTCGTCCGGAAGCACTTCTGCGAGGAGGTCATCCGCGGCGCGGGCGGCGTCTCCTGGCCGGCGAAGTACGGCTTGAGGGGGTGCATGCCCGCCGTGGTGAGCAGCACGGAGGCGTCGAACGTCGCCGGCACCAGCGAGGCCGAGGGCAGGCGCTTGTGGCCCTTGCCCTCGAAGAAGGACAGGAAGGTCTCGCGGATCTCGTCGGTCGTCACCGGATGATTGTGGCGTAGCCGGCGACGACGTCGCCTTCCAGCAGGCAGGCCAGCTGCCCGGGCGCCACGCCGGCGACCGCCTCGTCGAGCTCGATCACCGCCGCGTCCGCGTCCAGCGCCGCCGGGAGCGCGCGGCCGTGGGAGCGCAGGCGCACCGCGTCGATCGCCGCGACCGGGCGGTGCAGGACCACGTCGCGGAGCCGGACGGTGGTCGTGCCGAGCGCCTCCCGCGGGCCGACGGTCACGACGTTCGTGGTGACGTCCGTGGCGAGGACGTAGAGCGGCTCGCCCGTCCCGCCCACGCCGAGGCCGCGGCGCTGGCCGACCGTGTAGGTGTGCGCGCCGCGGTGGCGGCCGAGGCGCGTGCCGGCGCGGTCGACGAGGTCGCCGGGGCGCTCGCGCTGGGCGCCGTGCCGGGCGAGGAAGCGCTCCTTGGCCGTGCCGGCCAAGAAGCAGAGGTCCTGCGAGTCGGGCTTCTGCGCGACGGAGATCCCGGCGGCCTCGGCCTGGTCGCGGACCTCCGGCTTCGTCAGCTTCCCGAGCGGGAAGCGCAGGCGCCGCGTCGTGGCGGGGTCGAGCCGGGCGAGCATGTAGCTCTGGTCCTTCGCCGGGTCGACCGCCTGGCGCACGAGGCCGTCCGGCGTCGTGCGCGCGTAGTGGCCCGTCGCCAGCGCGGGGGCGCCGAGGCGCTCCGCCAGCTCGAGCATCGCGTCGAGCCGGACGTGGCCGTTGCAGCGGACGCACGGGTTCGGCGTGAGCCCGGCGGCGTGGTCGGCGAGCCACGGGTCGACGACGCCCGCGCGGAACTCCGCGCGGAGGTCGAGCGTGAGGTGCGGGAGGCCGAGGTCGTGCGCGACGCGGCGGGCGACCCGGACCGCGGACGCGCTGCAGCAGGAGCGCTCCCCGTCGTTCTCGGGGTCGCGCCAGAGTTCGAGCGTCACGGCGACCGCGCCCGGCCCGCAGTGCAGCGCCGCGACCGCGGAGTCGACGCCACCGCTCATCGCGACGAGCGTGCGCCCGGGGTCCGGCGCGAGCCGCGCGTGGGCGCGCACGGCCTGGCCGAGCGCCTGGTGCATGGCGTCCGAGGCGAGGTCTGCCGCGTGGAGCTTCCCCGCGGAGAGCCCGCCGAGCGCGGCGCTGAGCTCGGGGGTGCCGATCCGCGCGGCGGCGAGGACCGAGGCGCCCGTCAGGAGCTCCACGAGCGCGCTGCCGGCGGCGATCGTCGCGCCGCACCCGCTCGCGGTGAAGCCCGCGTCCGTGATCCGGTCGCCCTCGACGGTGAGCGCGATCGTGATGAGGTCGCCGCACACGGCGCCGCCCGCGACGCCGTGGAACGCGCCCGCCGGCTCGTGGCCTCGTGCACGCGGGAAGGTGAGGTGGTCGGCGAAGCGCTCGTCCGGCACGGCGCCGTGAGTGTAGGTGGGCCGTATCCTCCCCTCGCGATGAGCACTGACGAGCCGACCCCGCCCGCCGACGACGCCCGCCCCGCGTGGGTGTCTTTCGCCGTGGGGGTCGCGATCGTCGTGGCCGCCGTGGTGCTCTTCGCGGTTCTCCGGGGCGGC
>JAOPZO010000029.1 GCA_025964065.1 Solirubrobacterales bacterium
TCCCCGACCGCGACGGCGCAGCGGTCCGCGTCGGGGTCGACGGCCACGACGAGGTCCGCCGCCTCCCGCGCCGCGAGCGCGAGCACGCGGTCGAGCGCGCCCGGCTCCTCCGGGTTCGGGAACGCCACCGTCGGGAAGTCCGGGTCGGGCTCGGCCTGGTCGGGCTCCCAGGCCGGGAGCGCGAAGCCCGCCCGCGCGAGAACCGCGTCGAGCGTGGCGCGGCCCACGCCGTGCATCGCGGTCGCGGCGACGCGCACCCCGCGGTCCGGGACGAGCGAGAGCGCCGCGGTCGCGGCGACGTAGGCTTCCACGGGCTCCTCGCCGACCGGCACCGGCACGGCCGCGCGTGGGAGGGCCCGGAGCGGCCCGACCGCCGCGATCGCGGCCTCGATCTCCGCGTCGGCCGGCGGCACGAGCTGCGCGCCGTCCCCGAGGTAGACCTTCATGCCGTTGTCCCGCGGCGGGTTGTGGGACGCCGTGACCATGATCCCGGCGTCCGCGCCGAGGTGGCGCACGGCGAACGCCAGGACGGGGGTCGGGAGCGCCCGCGGGAGCAGGCGCACCTCGAGCCCGGCGCCGCCGAGGACGGCCGCGCACGCGCGTGCGAACTCGGCGGAGCGGTGCCGTGCGTCGTACCCGACGGCCACCGTGCGGCCCGCGCCGAGCCAGGCGGCGAGGCCGGCGGCGGCGCGCTCGACCACCGCGAGGTTCATGCCGTTCGGCCCGGCGCGCAGCTCGCCCCGCAGCCCCGCGGTGCCGAACGCGAGGCCGGTGCGGAAGCGCTCGCGCAGCGCGGCCTCCTCGCCCGTGTCGAGGAGCGCGGCGAGCTCCGCGACCGCTCCGGGATCCGGGTCGTCGTCCATCCACGTCGCGACCCGGGTGCGCAGTGCCTCGTCCATGCCCGACACCCTGCCCGGTCCCCGGGACGAGTGCGCACACGGCGGCCGCCGGGCGCGAAGGAGCGGGATGCGACCGCCCGAGCACCCGCCCGGAGCTCGTCGCACCCGAGGTCCTCCTCGCCCCCCAAGGTCCCGCTCGGGGAGGCCGAGATGCGAAGACGCGCGCGGAGCGCCGCGCGCGTCTGCGCGCGGGAGCCACCGCGAGCCGCGGCACGAAGGTCGTCCGCCGTCGCCGTGGCCCGGAAGACGCGGTGGCCCGTGGCCCTCTCCGCCTGACCCGGGCGGTTCACGGCATCCGCCGTGGGGGAGGATGGGCCGCATGAGCTCCGTGATCGACGCGATCGAGGCGAAGAAGCGAGGCGGGAAGCTGCCGGACGCGCTGATCGCCGCAGTGGTCGAGGGCTACACCTCCGGCGACGTCCCGGACTACCAGATGGCCGCGCTGCTGATGGCGATCCGGCTCGTCGGGCTCGACTACGACGAGACGGTCGCGCTCACGCGGACCATGGCCGACTCCGGGCCGCGCTACTCGTTCCCGGACTGCGTCGACAAGCACTCGACGGGCGGGGTCGGTGACAAGGTCACGCTCTGCGCGCTGCCGGTCGTCGCGGCCTGCGGCGTCCCGGTCGCGAAGCTCTCGGGGCGTGGCCTCGGGATCACGGGCGGGACCATCGACAAGCTCGAGGCGATCCCGGGCTTCGGCGTCGCGCTCACCGAGGCGCAGTTCCGCCGGCAGGTCGAGGAGGTCGGCTTCGCGCTCGGCGAGGCGGGGGAGCTCGCCCCGGCCGACAAGGCGATCTACGCGCTCCGGGACACCACGGGCACCGTCGACTCCATGCCGCTCATCGGCTCCTCCATCGTCTCCAAGAAGGTCGCCACGGGCGCGGGCCACCTCATCTACGACGTCAAGGCGGGCTCGGGGGCGTTCATGCAGACGCTCGACGACGCGCGCGAGCTCGCGCAGCTGCTCGTGAAGCTCTCCGAGGCGCTCGGCATCAACGCCCGGGCGATCATCACCGACATGGACACGGCGCTCGGCGCCGCGGTCGGGAACGCGCTCGAGGTCCGCGAGAGCGTCGCGTTCCTCCGCGGCGAGACGGTGCCGGGCGACCTCGACGAGGTCTGCCGCGACGTCGCGGCGGAGCTCCTGGAGCTGCGCGGGATCGACGACCCGCGAGCGAGGGTCGACGCCGCGATCGCCGACGGGAGCGCCTACGCGAAGCTCGAGGACGTCGTGCGCGCGCAGGGCGGGGACGTCGAGGCGCTCGGGGACCTCCCCGTCGCCGAGGTCGCCGCGGAGGTCACCGCGCCGCGCGCGGGCGTCGTCGGCGCGCTCGACGCGCTCGGGATCGCCCGGGCGTCGCTCGCGCTGGGCGCGGGCCGCCAGAAGAAGGGCGACGCGCTCGACTTCGGCGCGGGCGTCGTGCAGCTCGTGCGCCCCGGGGACACCGTGGAGGCGGGGCAGCCCGTCGTGCGGCTCCACGGCTCCCGCGGCGTCGCGGAGGCCGTGGGCCACGCGGAGGGTGCGTTGACCCTCACCGACGAGGCGGTCGCGCCGAGGCCGCACGTGCTGGAGCGCCTGTGAGCGGCCCGCGATCGCTGTAGTGGT
>JAOPZO010000030.1 GCA_025964065.1 Solirubrobacterales bacterium
GCGCAGGCGCGGCCGGCCGGCCAGGAGCTCCGCGCGGCCCGCGGCGAGCCCGAGCAGGACCCCCGTCTGCCTGAAGTACCGGATGACCCGAGCGCCCTCGCGGCTCCCGGGCTCCCAGCCGCCCGCGGGGCAGAGGCCCACGACGGAGCGTGCGCGGCCGCGGCCGGCGAGCTCCAGCGCGAGCCACCCGCCGAGCGAGTTGCCCGCGAGGTGCACGGGACCCGTGAAGCCCTGCGCGTCGATGCTCGCCTCGACCGCATCGACCAGGCCCTCCCAGGAGAGCGGCGCGCCGAGGCCGTCGGCGCCTGCGTGGCCCGGGAGCGTCGGGGCGAAGACGTCGTGGTGCCGCTCGAGCTCCGGCAGCACCGTGGACCACGCGCGCCACGTGTCCGTGAAGCCGTGGAGGAGGACGAGCGGGGTCCCGGTGCCGGCGCGATGGGACGGCGTGACGTCGAGCATGCGGGCGAGCCTAATAGCGTCGCGCCGATGGCGTTCCGCGAGACCACCCTGAGCATCGACCTGCGCTGGCGCGACATGGACATGCTCGGCCACCTGAACCAGGCCGTCTACCACGAGCTGCTCGAGGAGGGCCGCGGCGCGCTCATCTCGGAGGCGGGGCCGCACTTCGCGTTCGTCCTCGCCCGCGTCGAGCTCGACTACCGCCTCGAGGTCCGCCGCGACCACGGCCCCGTCGACGTCGTCTCGCGAGCGACGGAGCTCGGCCGCCGAAAGGTCGTCGTCGCCCACGAGCTGCGCCGCGCCTCGGGCGAGCTCGCGGCCGCGGGCACCTCCGTGCTCGTCTGCTGGGACCCGAAGGCGCGGGCCTCCCGCGACCTGACGCCGGAGGAGCGCACGGCGCTCGGGGGCTGAGCGGCGGCTGGCGTCCCCCACGGTGCCCGGTCGCTCCGCCCCCCGCGCTCGCCCCCCGCTCCTCGCGCTCGCCACCGCTCTTCGCGCTCGGCCCGCTCGCCGCGCTCGTGGCGGCCACGGTCGGCGGGCTGCGGGCGGAGGTCGCGCTCAGGCGCTGAGGACCCGCGCCGTCCCGCGGACCCGTACGCCGGCGACGTCGGGGTCGAGGCCGACGACCAGACGGCTCGGGCGGCCCATGTCCACGCCCTGCAGCACGGTGACCTCCGCGGGCGGCGTGAGGAGCCCGAGCGCCCGGAGGTACCCGCCGAAGGCCGCGGCCGCCGCACCCGTCGCCGGGTCCTCCACGACGCCGCCCACCGGGAACGGGTTGCGCGCGTGGAACGTCGTCGCGTCCTCCCGCCACACGAGGTCGACCGTGATGAGGTCGTGCTCGAGGCAGAGCGCCCGCAGCGCCTCGAAGTCGTAGTCGAGCCGCGCGAGGCGCTCGCGGGTCGCGGCCCCGAGCACGAGGTGCCGCGCGCCGGCGAACGCGACGCGGGGCGGCAGCTCGGGGTCGAGCTCCTCCCGACTCCAGCCCAGCGCGGCGAGCGCGCGGGGGACGAGCCCCTCGGGCGGCTCCTCGACCGACGGGGGCACGCTCGTGAGCGTCGCGGTCGTCCCCTCCGGCCCCACGGAGGTCTCCACCGCCACGAGCCCCGCCGCGGTGTGCAGCGCGATGGGTCCCGCGCCGTCCCGGGCGGCCAGCGCCACCGCCGTGGCGATCGTCGCGTGGCCGCAGAACGGGACCTCGGCGTCCGGGGCGAAGTAGCGCACGTCGTAGGTCCCCGGGGTCTCCCGGGCGACGACGAAGGCCGTCTCGGAGAACCCGAGGTCGGCGGCGATCGCCAGCATCGCGTCCGGGTCGAGGCCGATGGCGTCGAGGACCACTCCGGCCGGGTTGCCGCCGTGGGGCGCGTCGGGGAAGGCGGTGTAGCGCAGGAGCTCCGGCATGCCGCGATCCTCCCATCCGGAGCAGTTGCACAGAAAAGCCCGGCTATCCGCGGCTGTCCGCGGGTAGGAGCGGCCACGTGACCAATCCCGATAGACCTGAAGAACCTGCGGGCGGCCTCATGGGCAAGCTCGCCGGCAAGGCCAAGGCGGCCGCCGGATCGCTGACGGGCAACGATGCCCTGGCACGCGAGGGCCGCCTCCAGGAGGCCGCCGTCGACGCCGAGAAGGACGCCGCCCGCGAGGCCGGCGACGCCCAGCGCGCCGAGGAGGCCGCGGAGCTGCAGGAGCAGCGCTCCCAGGCCGAGCTCGAGCGCCGGCGCCTCACGGCCGAGCTCCAGACGACCGACGCCGAGAAGCAGGCCGAGGCCGCGCGCCTCGAGCAGGAGAAGCGCGCCGAGCAGCAGGCCGCCTCCGAGCAGGTCGGCGCCGCGGCGCAGCAGCGTGCGACCGACGAGGCCGCACGCGAGGCGAAGGCCGCCGCCGAGGAGGAGCGCATCGCCCGCGAGCAGGACGCCGCGCGCCTCGAGGAGGAGGCCCGCAAGACGGAGGTCCTGGCCGACGCGGAGGCCGAGCAGCAGGCCCGGCGCGAGCGCGCCGTCGCCGACGCCGAGCGCGCCGAGGCCGAGGCCGAGGCCCGCGCCGAGGCGAAGGCCGTGGAGGACGAGCGCACCGCTCGCGAGCAGGAAGCCGCACGCCTGGAGGACGAGGCCCGCCGGGCCGAGGCGCGCGCCGACGCCATCGATCCGGAGGCCAACGCATGAGCATCTTCAGCACCATCCCGCGCGTCGTCGTGGGCACCTACGTCAAGGTCGCGCGGATCCCGATCGACACCGCCCTGAAGCTCGCGGGCCGTGATCGCAGCCTCGCCGTCGACGCCGCCGAGGCGGCGGTCAAGGAGAAGGCCGGCGCCGTCACCGGCAGCTCCGAGCTGCAGGCGGAGGCCCGCGCCCGCAAGACCGCCACGGACGAGCGCCGCAAGGCCGAGCAGCTCCGCGCGCGGTCCGCGCGGACCGCCGCCCGCGCCGAGCAGGACCACGCCGAGGAGCAGGCCCGCGTGACCCGTGAGAAGCGCGAGGCCGAGCAGCGCGCCGACACCCGCAAGCGGAATGCGGAGGCGAAGGCCGAGAAGGGCGTCGCCGACGAGCGCCGCAGGGCCGCCGCGCTCGAGGACGCCGCGAGCACCGCCACGAGGAAGGCCGAGAAGGACCTCGCCGCCGAGCAGGCGCGCGTGGCGAAGGAGAAGCAGGAGGCCGATCGCCGCGCCGCCGAGCGCAAGCGCAAGGCCGAGGAGAAGAAGAAGAAGGACAAGGCCGCCGCCGCGAAGGCCGAGCGCGAGCGCAAGGCCGCCGCGGAGAAGGCGGAGGCCGAGAAGAAGGAGGCGCTCGAGGAGCAGGAGAAGCGCGAGCGCCTGGCACAGCTCGAGCGCGAGGCGGGTGCCCTCGCCGAGAAGGAGGAGGCGCTCACCGCCGCCGACGAGGCGCAGCGCCTCAAGGACGCCGCGGCCGCCGCGAAGGCGGAGCGTAAGGGCGACTAGTGCCGCCGGCGCCTGCAGGCCGGCTCAGACGAGCTGGGCCTGCAGGCGCCGCATGCCGGCGAGCCAGCGGTCCGGGTCCTGGGCCCGCCGCTGCGCGAAGGTCGCCACCTCCGGGTGGGGCAGGACGAGGAAGCGCCCGTCGGCCAGCGCCTCGACCACGACGCCGGCGACGGCCTCGGGGGTCAGCACGTCGCCCGCCGTCGTGACCGCCCGCGCCGCGACCTCGGTCACGCCGCCCACGCCGATGCTGCCGTGCAGCATCCGGGTGTCGACCCCCATGGGGCACAGGCAGCTCACGCCGATGCCCCGGTCGCCGTAGGTCACCGAGAGCCACTCGGCGAACGCGACCGCCGCGTGCTTCGTGACGGCGTACGGCGCCGAGCCGATCTGCGTGAGCAGCCCGGCCGCCGAGGCCGTGGAGAGGAACCAGCCCTCGCCGCGCTCGAGCCACTCGGGGACGAGCAGCCGCGCGGCGTGGACGTGCGCGCGGACGTTCACGTCGAAGGCGAGGTCCCAGAGGTCGTCGTCCGTCTGCTCGTCGGTGCCCACGCCGACCCCGGCGTTCGCGCAGAAGAGGTCGACGGGGCCGAAGGCCGCGGTCGCGCGGTCGATCAGGAGCGCGTTGTCCTCCGCGCTCGCCACGTCGCACGCCGTGCCCCACGCGCGGCCGGGGTGCCGCGCGTTGACCTCGGCGGCCACGCGCAGCGCGCCGACCTCGTCGCGGTCGGCGACCACGACGCCCGCCGCACCCTCGTCCGCGAAGCGCTCGGCGAGCGCCCGACCGATGCCGGAGGCGCCGCCCGTGACGACGCAGACCTTGTCCGCGAGCTCCATGGCGCGACGCTACAGATGCGCGCCGCGCCCGTCAGGCCGGGGTCCCCTACAGCCCGTACGTCTTGGCGACGATCTCGCGCTGGATCTCGCTCGTCCCCCCGTACACGGTGGACACGAGCGCCTGCCGGACGATCGCCTGCATGTCGTACTCGACCGCGTGGCCGTAGCCGCCCATCATCTGCATGCCCTCGAGCGAGACGTGCTTCGCGACCTCGGTCGCCTTGAGCTTCGCCATGGAGGCCTCGCGCGGGAGGAGCTGGTTCGGGTCCGCGTCGACCTTGCGGGCCACGTCGTACACGAGGAGCTTCGCGCACTCGAGCTCCGTCGCCATGTCGGCGAGGCGGTGCTTCAGCGCCTGGAACGAGCCGATGGGGCGGCCGAACTGCTTGCGCTCCTTGACGTAGGCGAGGACGTCGTCGAACGCGCGCTCGGCCATCCCGAGGGCGATCGCGCCGATGATGAGCCGCTCGACGTTCAGGCCCGCCATGAGCTGCATCCACCCCTGGCCCTCGACGCCGATGACCGCCTCGTCCCCGACGAAGCAGTCCGTGAAGAAGACGTCGTTCGTCTCCGTGCCGCCGAGCGTCTCGATCGAGCGGACCTCCATGCCCGGAGTGCCCGTGGGCACGTCGAGCATCGTGAGGCCCTCGTGCTTGGAGCCCGTGCGGTCCGTTCGGGCGATGATCAGGATGCCGCGCGCCTGGTGCGCGTTCGAGATCCATGTCTTCTGCCCGTTGACGAGGAAGCCGCCGCCCTCCTGGCGAACCGCGGAGCACGTGAGCCCCCCGACGTCCGAGCCCGCTTCGGGCTCGCTCATCGCGATCGCCTCGACCTGACCCGCGACGATCCCGCCGAGGACCCGCCGCTTCTGCTCCTCGCTCGCGAAGCGCTCGTAGGCGCCCGCGACGATGAGCGTGGTGCCGAAGCCGGCGGTCGGCGCGAGGCCGCGCGCGGTCTCCTCGAGGAAGAGGCAGGCGTCGACCATGCCGCTGCCCGAGCCCCCATAGGCCTCCGGGATGCCCACCCCGAGCCAGCCCAGATCGGCGAGCCTGGAGTACAGCTCGTCGGAGTGCTGGTGCTTGCCGTGGTCGGTGAGGCGGTCGCGCTGCTCGCGGGTGCCGCATTCGCGGGCGCAGAAGTCACGGAGGGCGCCGACGAAGTCCTGCTGCTCGTCGGTCTGGGAGGCGGTCATGGGTGGGGCTCCTGGGGTGGGGCGGTCGAAAGCTGAACTGAATTCAGCCTACACCCGATCCGCGGCACCGGACGGCGCGCCCGTGGCGCGCCGTCCGTCGTTGCGGGACCCGCCCCACGGGCCCGGGCCCAGGGCCGCGCAGCTCGCCGCGGCGGGCCCCCGCGCCGCAGGGACGGACGTCGGCAGCTAGCGTCGAGGGGGTGGATCCCGATCTCCTCCTGACCGACACGGCGCTCGACGCGGCGGTGGCCGCGCTCGCGCGGCGCAACCACCACCACTTCGACGCGATGAGCGACGCGGAGCGCGCCCAGGCCGTCCTGACGTGGCGGGAGCTCGCGGTCGACGTCCTCGTCGCCGTCCGCTCGACCGCCGCGTCCGAGACGCCGGACGGCCCGCCCGGCGGTGGCCTCGGCGGTCGCGCCGTGCTCGTGTTCGAGGACGCAGGGGAGGAGGACGTCGCCGTCCACGCCGCGTTCCACCCCCAGCTCGAGGAGCTCAGCGAGGACGAGGTGGCCGGCACCCCCGCGCAGCTCGTCGCGCTCTCGCTGATCGAGCAGTTGAACGTCGAGCCGGGTGAGGACGAGCCGCAGGGCCAGGAGCCCGCGGGCTCCTAGGCGCTGACGCGCTTCCCGGCCTGATCGATCGCCGCGGCGCTCGGCCGGTCCCGGAGCGCCGCGAACCAGGTCGTGACGCGCGGGAAGGCGTCCGCGTCCGGGACGAGGTGCGGTGCCCACTCGGGCAGCCGGACCGCCAGCGGGAGGGCCGAGAGGTCCGCGAACGTGAACTGCCCGCCGCAGAGCCACGGCCCCTCGTGCGCGCCCAGCGCCGCCTCGAGCGCCGGCCAGTGCTTCGCGAGCTGGCGGTGCAGGCGGTCGACGACGTCCTCGGGGTCCGAGGGGGACCTCCCGAACGCCTGCTTGCGCATCCCGAGGAAGAAGTTCGCGGTGAGCAGGTCGTCGACGAAGCGCGCCTGCCCGCGCGCCCAGCCCCGCACGGCGGGGTCCGCGGGCCACAGCGCGGGCTCGGGGTGCGTCTCCTCGAGCCACTCGCAGATGATCGAGCTCTCGCGGATCGGCGGCGCGCCGCCGCCCGGCTCGAGCACGGGGACCCGGCCCGGCGCCGTCAGCCCGAGGAAGCGCTTCGGGCGCTCGACGGGGTGGATCTCCGCGAGCTCGACGGGGACCCCCTTCTCGAGGAACGCGGCGCGCGCCTTCCCCGCGAACGGCGAGGCCTTGAAGGTCCACAGGACGGGCGTCGGCTCCATGGCGCCGATCCTCGCGCACCCGACCGCTTGACTGTCGGCATGCCCTCCGACAGCGACCCGGGCCGCGACGCGCTCCTCGCCCTGGCCAGCACCCCGCTGGAGGACCCGGAGTCGGCCGCGGCCGTGCAGGCCGCCGCCGCCGC
>JAOPZO010000085.1 GCA_025964065.1 Solirubrobacterales bacterium
CCGGCGGCGCGACGGCCGTCGCGGGCGCGGGCTGCGCCGCCGCCGGCGGGAAGGGGCGCTCGGCGCCGGGTGAGCCCGTCCGGCGATCGGCGGTGTGGTTAGGTAGCTCCCATGCCGCCGGCACGCGCGACCATCGAGCTGCTCTCCCGCGTCCCGGTGTTCGCGACCCTCGCCGAGCCCGACCTCGAGGCCGTGGCCGAGGTCACCGTCACCCGGCGCTTCGCGCCCCAGCACGTCATCTTCCGCGAGGGGGACACGAGCGACACGTGCTACGTCGTCGCCGAGGGGCACGCCCGCGCGGTCCGTGAGCACGTCGACGGCCGGCAGATCGCCCTCGCGCACTTCGGCCCCGGGGACATCTTCGGCGAGCTCGCGATCTTCGACGACGAGGCGCGCTCCGCCACCGTCGAGACGCTCGATGCCGTCCAGGTCGTCGCGATCCTCGGGACGGACTTCCGCCGCCTGCTCAAGGAGCACCCGGACATCGCGGTGAAGCTCGTCGTCTCGCTCGGTCGGCGGCTGCGGGAGGCGAACGAGCGCCTCGCGCGCCAGAGCTTCCAGACCGTGCAGAGCCGCGTCGCCGGGGTCCTCGGGCAGCTCGTGGACGCCGCGCAGGAGGAGCAGGCGACCGAGGGCGACGTGCTCGTGAAGGTCACCCAGGCCGATATCGCGCAGCTCGCGGGCTCCTCGCGCGAGTCGGCCAGCCGCTTCCTCGCGGTCCTCGAGCGCGCGGGAGTCGTCACGCAGGGCCGCGGTCGCATCACCGTCCACGACCGGCCCGCGCTTCAGCGGTACATCTACTGATGGCGGAAGCCGAGTTCTCCTGCGGCGGGGTCGTGGTGGATCGGTCCGGGAGCGTGGCGAGCTGCGTCGTGATCGTCCCGACCCGGCGGGCCGCCGACGGCACGAAGGTCGTCGCGCTGCCCAAGGGGCACCCGGACGGGGACGAGACCCCCGAGGACGCCGCGCTGCGCGAGGTCCGGGAGGAGACGGGCCTGGAGGCGCGCGTCGTCGCGCCGCTCGGGGACGTCCGCTACATCTATCAGCGCTCGGGCCGCCGGATCGCGAAGGTCGTCCGCTTCTTCCTGATGGAGGCCACGGGCGGCTCGTTCGACGACCACGACCACGAGGTCGAGGTCGTCCGCTGGGTTCCCCTGGCGGAGGCCGCGAGCACCCTGAGCTACCCCGGGGAGCGCGAGATGGTCCAACGCGCCATGGCCGCCCTCGGCAGCGGGTAGGATCGCGGCCGATGCAGGTGCTCAACTTCTACTCGACCATCTTCGCGGACCAGCTCAAGCGGGGCCGCAAGACGGCCACGATCCGGCTCGGCGACAAGTCGCACCGGTACCGCAAGAACGAGGCGGTGCTCGTGACCATCGGCTACCAGCACTCCCCGCGCGAGAAGATCTTCGACGCCGTCATCGACGCCGTCGACGTCAAGCGCGTGAAGGACCTGACTCCGCGCGACATCGAGCACGACAACCCGGAGTTCCGGCGCCACGAGGAGATGATCCACTTCCTCGAGCAGATCTACGGCAAGCCGGTGACCATGGACGACACGGTCACCGTCGTGCGCTTCTCGCAGATCATCGAGCACCCCGAGCGCTTCACCGACAGCCGCCTCGGCATCGGCGGCGCCCAGAACTGACCGGGCCGACGACGGCGTCCCAGTCGTCGGTCAGCGGGGTCGGCGTGATGCCGTGGTGGACGAGCGGCAGGTGCCCCACGGTGACCTCCTCGGGGGGTCGTCCGCTGCTCAGGCGAACGGGGTCGCCGGATCCGACGCCCGCGTCGATGGTTCAGCCCCGGTGGTACCACGGAGGCGCCTCGAGCGCCGTGCGCAGCGCGGCCGCGCCGCCGCCCACGACGGCGGCGCCGTGCGTCACGAGGACGTGCTCGGGCTCGAGTGCGGCGAGCGGCGCGAGCGTCGGCGCGAAGCGGCGTGCGTAGAACGCCTGGCGCCTCCTGTCGACGGGCTCCTGCTCCCACATCCGCAGTTCGCGCTCGGGGGTCGCGACCACGGCGTCCCCGAAGGCCACGGCCCGGTGGGACGGCAGCCACAGCGGCCGCTCGCCGCGGACGGGTGAGCCGATCGCGAACGCGGTGGCGCCGCCGGGGCCCGGCACGCCCGGGACGAGCTCCTGCAGGCGGGCGGGATCGCGCAGGCGCCGCGCGAGCTGCGGCGGACCGTGGACGCCCGCGTCGAGGTGGTCGGCCAGGTCGTCGGCGCTGCGCGCGTGGTCGCCGAGCGTGACGAGGACGTGGACCCGGCGGCCCCGGGCGAGCGCGTCGAGGCGCGCGAGCACCGCGGCCGCGTCCGCGGGCAGGAGCGGGTCGACGAGCAGGAGATCCTCCCCGGCGACGAGGGCGAAGGAGGCGACCTCCGCGCCGAACGCCCCGGAGGACCACTCCGGGTGGGGGGTCGCCCAGCGCCAGAGGCCGGGGCGGAGCTCGTCGGGGGCGGTCACACGGTCGGTGTACCACGGCGCGCGGGCGGCGCAACGGACGTTGCGGCGACCGTGCGGTCCGGATGGATCGGGAGGGGTGGGGGTGCTCCGGGACCCACCACCGGCGGGAAGGCCGCCGCGAGGGCCGGCGCGCGGCGCGGCGCGCGGGCACCGAGGACACCGCCCACGACGACGAG
>JAOPZO010000095.1 GCA_025964065.1 Solirubrobacterales bacterium
CGCGGCCGCGCGCTCGGGGTGCTCTGTGCCTTCGACCGCCTGCAGGAGGGCGTGGGCTTCGACGAGGAGGACGAGCAGGCGCTCCGCGCGTTCGCGGCGAGCGCCGCCACCGCGGTCGCGACCGCGCGCTCCATCGAGAGCGACCGCGTGCGCGCGGCGCTCGAGTCGGCCGAGGCGGAGCGGCGGCGCTGGGCACGGGAGCTGCACGACGAGACGCTGCAGGCGCTCGGCGGGCTCAAGGTGCTGCTCTCGGGCGCCGCGAGGGCCGACGACCCGGAGCGGCTGCGCACCGCCGTGGAGGTCGCGATCGGGCAGGTCTCGGGCGAGGTCGAGAACCTGCGGGCGATCATCACCGAGCTGCGACCCGCGTCGCTCGACGCGCTGGGGCTCGTCCCGGCCCTGGAGACGCTCGCCCAGCGCGTGCGGGCCGTCGAGGGGCTCGTGGTCGACGCCGCCGTCGACCTCGGCGGGACGCGGCTCCCGGCGGAGCTCGAGACGACGGTGTACCGCGTGGCCCAGGAGGCGCTCATGAACGTCACGAAGCACGCGGGCGCGCACCACGTCGTGCTCGACGTTCGGCGGGAGGACGGCACCGTGCGGCTCGAGGTCGGCGACGACGGACGCGGCTTCGACCCCGACGACCCGACGCCGGGCTTCGGCCTGGTCGGCATGCGCGAGCGCGTCGCGCTCGCGGGCGGCTCGCTCACCGTGACGCCCGGCGAAGGCGGGGGAACGCGCGTGGTCGCGACGATCCCGCTGCCGGCGGCCTGAGGGCGCCGGGGCCTAGGCTCCCCCGGGTGAGCATCGTCAAGGTCAACGCCATCACCGTCCCGCGCGAGCGCTTCGCGGAGTTCGAGCGCCGCTTCGCCTCCCGCGCCGGGCGCGTCGAGCAGGCCGAGGGCTTCGAGTCCTTCGAGCTCCTGCGCCCGAACGACGAGCGCGAGCTCTGCCTCGTCGTCACCCGGTGGCGCTCGGAGGAGGACTTCCGCGCCTGGGTCGCCTCCCCGGACTTCGCTGCGGGCCACAGCCAGCACCGCGCCGAGGGTCCCGTCGGGACGGCGAGCGAGATCTGGTCCTTCGACGTCCTGGAGACGATCGCGGCCTGACGTTCAGCCCACGGGGACGAACTCCCGCTCGAGCGCGTCCTTGAAGCGCGCGACGCCGCCCGCGACGGCGTCCGTGCTGCCGGACTCGACCCACTCGAGCAGCAGGCCGCGCAGGAGGACGACCGCCCACGTCGAGGCGCGCTCCTCGTCGTCGTCGCGCAGGCGCCAGCGCGTCGGGTCGACGGTCCGCAGCTGCTCCGTGACGGCCTGGAGGAACGCGCCCTTCAGCTGCTGGAGCGCCTCCTCCACCTCGGGGGCCCCGGCCCCGCCCCCGACGAGCGCGAAGTAGGCGCGGGACGGCTCGGGGACGGAGGTGACGCCGGACCACAGGCCCTCGACGGTCGCCTCCGCGACTCCGCGCGGGTCCTGGTCCGGGGTCGTCGCGGCGGCGACGTGCTCGGCGATCCGCCCGCCCACGGTCTGCACGACGCGGACGAGCAGCGCCTCCCGGGTGCCGTAGTAGTAGAGGACGTTCCGCTTGGGGATGCCGGCCTCCTCGGCGATCCGGCCGAGGGTCGCGCCGCCGTAGCCGTCACGGGCGAGGACCGTCGTGGCGGCCTGCAGGACGCGGGCCGCGGCGCGCTCGCCCTTGACGGTGGGGGGTCGGGAAGGTGTCATCTCGGCGCTCTCCGGCGAGCGTACTGCACCGATCGGTGAACTTTTTTCCCCGGGCGAGGCGAGCCCGGTTAGGGTCGACATCATGTCAACTCCCGGGTCCGCGGACCTCCAGACCCTTCGCGTCGCGGACAACGCGCTCTGGGAGGCCGGCCCGCCGCACGCGGTCTTCGCCCAGCTGCGCCGGGAGTGCCCCGTGCACTGGAGCAGCGGCATCTCGCAGACGCCCGAGGACGCCGGGTTCTGGTCGGTGACGCGCGCCGACGACGTCCACGCGGTCAGTCGCGACTGGGAGACGTACTCCTCCGCGGAGAACTTCCTGATCACGGACCACGGCGTCCCGATGGACCTCCTGAAGGGGATGTTCATCGGGATGGACCCGCCGATGCACGACCGCATCAAGTCCCTGTTCCAGCGGGCCTTCACCCCGAAGGCGATCGCGCAGCACGAGGCCGCGATCCTCGAGATCGTCGGCCGGGTGCTCGACGGGCTCGAGGGCCGCGAGGAGTGCGACCTCGTGCTCGACGTCGCGCAGCCCGTGGTCGCGCGGGTCATCGGGAGCTTCATGGGCCTCGACCCCGAGGACGACAAGCCGTGGGCCGAGGCGATCAACTCGCTGCTCGGGTTCGGCGACCCGATCATCAACCCCCTCGGGATGGAGCAGATCGTCACCGAGCTCATCCCGCCCATGTACGAGAAGTGCATGGCGCTCGTCGCGGACCGGCGGGCGAACCCCACGGACGACATGGTCAGCACGCTCGTCTTCGCGGAGATCGACGGGGACGTGCTCTCCGACTACGAGATCTTCGCGGGCTTCGTGCTGCTCATGGCCGCGGGCAACGACTCGACGAAGGCGACGTACACGAGCGCGATGCGCGCCCTGCTCGAGCACCCGGACGAGCGCGCGAAGCTCCTCGCCGACCCGGCGCTCGTGCCGGGCGCGGTCGAGGAGGCCCTGCGCATGTTCCCCGCCTTCGCGCACTTCCGCCGCACCGCGACGCGCGACGCCGAGCTCGGCGGGTGCCCGATCCGGAAGGGCGACAAGATCGCCATGTGGTACCCGTCGTCGAACCGCGACGAGGACCGCTACGCGGACCCCGACCGCTTCGACGTCACGCGCAACCCGGAGCACCAGGCCTTCGGGGCCGGCGGTCGCCACTTCTGCCTCGGGACCGCCCTCGCGCGGCTCGAGCTCCAGGTCCTCGTCGCGGAGACGGTCCGCCGCTTCCCGACCATGGCGCTCGCGGGCGAGCCCACCTGGGTCGTCTCGCAGTTCTCGAGCCAGCTCAAGCACCTCCCGGTGCGGCTGGCCACCACCAACGAAGGAGGAGCAAGCTGATGACGTACGACTACGTGGTCGTGGGTGCCGGGTCGGCCGGGGCGGTGCTGGCCGCGCGCCTGTCCGAGGATCCCGAGGTGCAGGTCGCGCTGCTCGAGGCCGGCGGGATGGACACGGACGACGAGATCCACATCCCCGCGGCGTTCGGCGCGCTCTTCAAGGGCCGGCGCGACTGGGACATGCAGTCCGAGCCGGAGCCCGGCCTCGGCGGCCGGCGGGCCTACCTGCCCCGCGGCAAGATGCTCGGCGGCTGCTCTTCGATGAACGCGATGGTCTACATCCGCGGCAACCGCGCGGATTTCGACGAGTGGGCGGAGATGGGCGCCGAGGGCTGGGGCTACGAGGACGTGCTCCCGTACTTCAAGAAGAGCGAGGGCAACGAGCGCGGCGAGGACCAGTTCCACGGCGCCGACGGCCCGCTCCCCGTCCGCGAGAGCCGCTCGATGAACCCCGTCGCCGACGCCTTCGTCGAGGCCGCCGCGCAGGCCGGCCACGAGAAGAACCCGGACTTCAACGGGGCCCGCCAGGAGGGCTTCGGGCGCTACCAGACCACGCAGGACAACGGGATGCGCGCGAGCACCTCCGTGCGGTACCTGCACCCGAACCTGGACCGCGAGAATCTGACGATCCTCACGGAGGCGATGGCGCTCCGGATCCTCTTCGACGGGGACCGGGCGAGCGGCGTGGAGATCGACCACGCCGGCACGATCGAGGAGGTGCACGCGTCGCGGGAGGTACTGCTGTGCGCGGGCTCCTACCAGTCGCCGCAGCTCCTGATGCTCTCGGGCATCGGCCCTGCCGAGGTGCTGCCGCTGTTCGGGATCGAGGTCCGCCACGACCTGCCGGAGGTCGGCCAGAACCTGCAGGACCACTGCATGGCGCTCATGAACTACCGCGCGGACTACGAGTCGCTGATGACGGCGCTCACCCCGGAGAACGTCGAGCTGCTGCAGACCGAGGGGCGCGGCCCGCTGTCCTCGAACATCGCGGAGGCCGGGGGCTTCATTCGCACCCGGCCGGGCCTCGACGCGCCGGACTGCCAGTTCCACCTGGCGCCCGTGCTCTTCCACGAGGAGGGCCTCGGCGCGGCGGTCGAGCACGGGGTCGCCTTCGGGCCGGGGGTCGTCAAGCCGACGAGCCGCGGCTCGGTGACGCTCCGCACCGCCAGCCCGTACGTCAAGCCGCGTATCCAGCACAACTACCTCACGACGGAGGAGGACCGCGCGACGATGCTCGCCGGGGTGAGGGTCGCGATGCAGATCGCGCAGCAGGACGCCCTCAAGCCGTTCATCACCGGGCCGTTCAAGGCGCCGGAGGCGGAGGCGAGCGACGAGGAGCTGTGGGAGACGATCGAGGCGGAGACGATGACGATCTACCACCCGACCTCCACGTGCGCGATCGGCCCGGTCGTCGACTCGCGGCTCCGCGTGCACGGCGTCCCCGGGCTGCGCGTCGTCGACGCCTCGGTCATGCCGACGATCGTCCGCGGCAACACGAACGCGGCGACGATCATGATCGCCGAGAAGGCCGCGGATCTCATCCGCGAGGACGCCGCGGTGGGCGCGGCGACCGTGGCCGCGTAGGACTGGAGGGCACCGTCGCCGGGTTCGTGTGGCGAGCCCGGCGACGCGGCGCTTCGCCGACGCCCCGGGCCCCGGACGTGGCGATGAGAACGGGGTTGCTTCGGCGACCGTCCACGCACCACCTGCAGGAAGCCCGCTCGTGGCCGGCCTCGAACCGTCCCTACGAGAGCGAAGCGAGTTGGACTCGAAGCATCTCGTTGACGACGGTGAGCGGTGGCCAGTCAGGGGCGTGGACCGTCGACGTCGGCGTCTGCGCTGCGTAAGGGATGGGAGCAGTCCTCGCGGTGAAGCATCCGAGGCTTGGCCGACTTGCCCGTGAGCTGATGGCGCCGCTATCGGCGATCACCGCCGACGAACGAACGGGCCGATTGAGAGGCGGCGTCCTCTCACGTCGGACGCCGCCTCACCCGCCTCGCTCAAGCGGTGAGGAGATCCCTCAGCCGCCTGCGCGTGTCTCTAGGCCTGCGAGGTGGGCATGGCCCAGAGCTCGGCTATCGAGGAGCGGCGCGGCCGAGTGACCATGAACGCGATGCTCTCGGCGATGTCCTGGGGCTGGAGCGGCTCGGCGATCGAGTCGTCGGCGGCAAGCTGGGCCTTCACGGCGTCTGAGTTGTGGGAGACGAGCTCGGTCTCGACGGCGCCGGGTTCCAGGACGCCGACTCGGACGTGCCGCTTGGTCACTTCCTGTCGAAGCGCTTCGGTGAAGCCGTTGACCCCGAACTTCGTCATGTTGTAGCCGGCGAAGTTGGGCCAGGCGACGCGGCCGGCGATCGAGGAGATGTTCACGATGTCGGCGACCCCGCGGAGCTCGTCCTCGGCGGCCGTGAGCAGGTGCGGCAGTGCGGCGCTGGTCATGTAGAGCAGGCCGTTCTGGTTGACCGCGATCATCCGTTCCCACTCCTGCACGTCGGCGCCGACGACCGGGCCCAGCAGCATGAGTCCCGCGTTGTTGACCAGGATGTCGAGGCGGCCGAAGCGCTCGACGACGGTCGCGACCGCCCGCTCGGCCTGGGCGCGGTCGGTGATGTCGGCCGCCACGGCCAGTGCGGTGCCGCCGGCGGCCTCGATCTCGGCAACGACCGCGTCGAGGCGGTCCTGGCGTCGGGCCACGACGGCGACGGACGCGCCGAGCCCAGCGAGCTCGCGGGCGGTTGCCTCGCCGATGCCGCTGCTGGCACCGGTGATGATCGCGACGGTCCCACTCAGCTTCGAGCTCATGCCGCGACCTCCTCGTGGGCCAGCGAGCTTGAAAGCGCGCGGTGCGCGTCGACCTGCGCGATCAGCGTGCGGGCCTTGCCTTCGACAGTCGCGACGGCGTCGGCGCCGGCGACCCAGCGCGCGGGCGGCTCGTCGGAATCGATGAGGCCGATGAGGGCCTCGGCGAGCTTGGCCGGGTCGCCGGGCTGCTGGCCGTTCATGCCGTCCCACGCGGTCTTGTTCTGCGCGGTCTGCTCGCCGTAGTCGTCAATGGTCAGCTCCGACCACGACGTCGACTCGGGGGTGAGCAGCTCCGTGCGGAAGAAGCCGGGCACGACGATCGTGGTGCTGATCCCGAACTGCTCGACCTCTTCGGCGAGGGACTCCATGAAGCCCTCGACCCCAAACTTCCCCGCGGCGTACGCGGTGCAGAGCTGCTGACCGACGATCCCGGCCGCGGAGGAGATCGAGACGACCTGCCCGGAGCGCTGCTTGCGCATGACCGGGAGCGCGGCACGGGTGACGTTCATCGTCCCGAACAGCAGCGTGCCGACCTGCGCTTGCACCTGGGCCGGCGAGAGCTCCTCGAAGAACCCGGCGATGAAATTGCCAGCGTTGTTGACGAGCACGTCGATGCGGCCGAAGCGCCCGACGGCGGCGTCCACCGCAGACTGCGCCTGCGTCAGGTCGGTGATGTCGAGCGGCAGCACCAGCAGCCGCTCGTGGGGGCCCACCGCCTGCTCGACGCTCTGCACGCTGCGGCCGGTGGCCACGATGTTGTGGCCAGCAGCCAGGGCGCTGCGGGCGATGTCGGCGCCAAGGCCGCGGCCGGCGCCGGTGATGAAAAAGGTCTTCTTCTCGGTAGGCATGACTCCAGGGAACCACCGCACGCAGCGTTCTGAGAGACCCTGTCGAGAGGGGTACTGGCAGGGTCTCCCAGGGCTCCCGTGCCCGGGTCTACGCTGGGTTCCGTGGAGACGAAGCAGGAGATCCAGGAGTTCCTCACCTCCCGCCGCGCCGCGGTCACGCCCGAGCAGGCCGGCCTGCCCACCTACGGCGCGCGACGTGTTCCCGGGCTGCGCCGCGAGGAGGTCGCCGTCCTGGCCGGCGTCAGCGTTCCGTACTACACCCGCCTGGAACGCGGCGACCTCAGCGGCGTCTCCGAAGGCGTGCTTGAAGCTCTCGCCGGGGCGCTCAAGCTCAATGACGCCGAACGTGCCCACCTCTTCGACCTCGCTCGCGCCGTGCACCCGACCGGAGCACCCAAACGGCGTCGCGCAGCCAAGCCGCGAGTCCGGCCCGACGTCCAGTGGACGCTCGACGCGATCAGCGGCGCCGCCGCTTATGTCGGCAACGACCGCCTCGACATCCTCGCCACCAACGAGCTTGGACGAGCGCTGTTCTCAGAGCTCTACGCCACGCCGACCCGCCCAGCGAACTTCGCGCGCTTCTGCTTTCTCGACCCGCGCGCCGAGGTCTTCTACCCCGACTGGGACGGCGCAGCCCGAACCACCGCCGAGATCCTCCGCGCGGCCGCCGGGCGCGACCCGCACGATCGCGAGCTGTCAGACCTCATCGGCGAGCTCGCAACCCAGAGCCAGGAGTTCCGCACCCACTGGGCGGCGCACAACGTCCGCTTCCACGCCTCCGCCGCCAAGGTCTTCAACCACCCCGTCGTCGGCGAGCTCAGCCTGAGCTTCAACCGCATGGACATCGCCGCCGATCAAGGGCTCACCCTCTTCGTCTATGCCGCCGAACCAGGCTCTCGCTCCGAGGAGGCGCTGAACCTGCTCGGCAGCTGGGCGGCAACGATCGACCCCGCCGAGCCGGCACGGACGATGAGGCCGAGCGCCGACGACCGGTGATCCCCGGCCGGCGCCACAACGCGGTGAAGACTCGGACGCGACCAGAGCTCGCAGCCGCGCGGAGCTCGGGGTCTCGTCCGGCCACGACGCATGCCCGAGTTCGGGCATCAGCGTGGCCGACCAAGCTGCCCTCGCGGAAGGACCGTTGATCGTGCTGGTTCGTAGCGCCGTCACCGCTTTCGCTGTCGCCTTCAGCTTGGGCGCTTGTGGTGGGTCGTCGCTTGACTCGACACCGGAGCGACAGGACGGCTCGCCTTCGTCTGGGTTCGAATCAGACGACCTCGATCGGGCAGAAGGAGCGAGCGACGCTGTGAAGGAGTACTGCGCGGGCGCTGTCTCAGAAGCGCAGCGCATCGGCTGCGAGTCGCACGTCACCGATTCAGACCTTCCTTAGCTCCTCGGCGCGCGTGTCAGCTGGGGGCAGACCGCGACGATGCGTGCTTCAACCCAGTCGGCGAGTGCGGCTTCATCGTGGTCGCTCAGGATGACCGCCAGCTGCTCGTAGGACAGCATGAACCGCCCCGGGGATGTTGGAGGCTCTAGCTGTTGAGAGGATGAGCTCGATGGCGAGAAGGCCGCCGTATCCGTGGAGGTCCGTGAGCGGGCCGTGAAGATGGTGTTCGAGCACCGGGGTGAGTCTTCGTCGCAGTGGGCGGCGATCACCTCGATCGCTTCGAAGATGGGGATGACCGCCGAGACGCTGCGGTCGTGGGTGCGGCAGGCGGAGATCAGTGTCGGGGAGCGGCCGGGGACGGGTTCGGCCGAGGCTGAGCGCGTCAAGGAGCTTGAGCGTGAGAACCGGGAGCTTCGGCGCGCGAACGAGATCCTCAAGGCTGCGTCGGCGTTCTTCGCGCGGGAGCTCGACCCGCAACTGCCGAGACGATGAGCGTGTTCGTCGATGAGCGCCGAGAGGCGTTCGGGGTCGAGCCGATCTGCCACGCGTTGGCGTTCGCCCCCTCGACCTATTACGCCGTCAAAGCCCGCCAGGCCAATCACGCGCAGCCTGCAACGCGCTGGTGTCAAGCAGCGTGTCGTCAAGATCGGCGAAGAAGGCGGCTAGAGGCATGTGAACGGGTCCGGAGGGGCCTTGGCATCGGCGGTGGCAAAGCTGAGGCCCCGACTCAATGCGGGGCCTCAGTGCCAACGAAACGCTCAGCTCAGGGACAGCTTTCGCTCAACACAGGGACACGAACCGCTCATATCAGTGTCAGAGCGATGCACGTTCACATCAGCCGCAGCCGGTGTTGTTGCCGCAGCTGGGGCACGTGTAGCACGAGCCCGTGCGCTGCATCATGCCGCCGCACTGGCCGCAGGCCGGTCCCAGCTCGAGCGCGCCGAAGTTCCCGCCCTTCGGCTTGCGCAGCACGGCCGGGACGGCCGGCGGCGTGTCGGTGAACACCGACGCGGGGGCCCGCGGCGCCGCCGG
>JAOPZO010000100.1 GCA_025964065.1 Solirubrobacterales bacterium
GCCGCCGACCCGTTCGGCGCGAACCGGCTGCAGGCGGCGATCCCGACCCGCGAGGAGCCGGCGCAGACCGCCACGCCCCGCGCGGCCTGCGGCCCGGGCGCCCGCCCCGAGCCGAGCATCCAGGGCCGCATCCCGGCGAGCGCGTACGCCTCGGGCGACGCGGAGCCCGGCTACTTCTGCAACCTCGCGCTGCTCGGCAAGGAGGGGACGCAGGGCGGCTTCAAGGTCGAGCGGTACGTCGACCCCGCTGGGCACGAGTGCGCCTACTACGACACGACGCTGCTCTTCCCGACGAACGCGGTCACCGCCACGCTGAGCGGGCAGGCCACGGGCGTCGCGGTGCTCGACATGAGCAACCCGGCGAGCCCCGTGCGCACGGCGATGCTCGTCACCCCGGCCATGCAGGCGCCGCACGAGTCGCTGCTCGTCAACCAGAAGCGCGGCCTGCTCGGCGCGGTCATGGGCAACCCTGCCTTCGCCCCCGGATTCGTCGACCTCTACGACCTCACGCAGGACTGCCGCCGGCCCGTGCTGCAGTCGAGCTCGCCCGTCGGCCTGCTCGGCCACGAGAGCGGTTTCGCCCCGGACGGGAAGACGTTCTACGCCACGTCGATCTCGACCGGGATGATCACCGCCGTCGACGTGACGAACCCGAAGCTGCCGTTCACCCTCGGCGTGTTCGACTACCCCTCGCACGGCATGACGGTCTCCGACGACGGCAACACGGGCTACGTCGCGGGCTCGGACGGGCTGCAAGTCGTCGACTTGAGCCAGGTGCAGGCCCGCAAGCCGAACCCGCAGGTCCCCGAGATCTCGGCGCTGACCTGGAAGAACCGCACGATCCCGCAGGTCGCGATCCCCGTGACCATCGGGGGCAAGCCCATGCTCGTGGAGGTCGACGAGTACTCGGGCGACGGGGGCGGCCTCGCGTCAAACGGCCCCGAGGTCGGCGCCGCCCGCATCATCGACCTGTCGGACGTGAGGGCCCCGAAGGTCATCTCGAACATGCGGCTCGCCGTCCACCAGGAGGAGAACCGCGCGGCGCTCGCCGGGGACCCGGGCGCCGGCTTCCCCGCCCAGGGCTACGCGGGCCACTACTGCTCCGTCCCGACCCAGGTCGACCCGGGCATCGTCGCCTGCTCGTTCATCGCGAGCGGCCTGCGCGTCTTCGACATCCGCGACCCGTACGCCCCGAAGGAGCTCGCCTACTTCGTCGCGCCCCCCGGCGGCATCGCGGGCAACCCGCTGCCGATCGAGCGCTCGAACTACGCGATGAGCAAGCCCGCGTTCAACGTCGCCCGTGGCGAGATCTGGTACTCCGACGGCAACACGGGCTTCTACGCGCTGAGGGTCGCGAAGCGCGTCTGGCCGTTCGAGCCGGGCGCGAGCACCGTCGGGCTGCCGAGCGCACGCCGCTGCCTGAGCCGCCGGGCGTTCACGATCCGCCTCCGCGCGCCGAAGGGGCAGCGCCTGCGCTCCGCCACCGTGACGGTCGCGGGAAAGCGCGTGAAGGTGCGCCGCAGCGGCTCCCGGCTCGTCGCGACCGTGGACCTCAAGGGCACGCCCAAGGGGACCAGGCGCGTCACGGTCGTCGCGAGGACGACCCGCGGGACCCTCGTGCGCGAGACGCGGACCTACCGCACCTGCACGCGGCGCTAGCGCCTCAGCGCGGGCGGCGCGAGGCCATGAAGCCGCAGGTCGGCACGGGCTCCACGCCGCGCGCCGCGAGGTCGGCGTAGACGCCGGCCGCGAGCGCCGAGCCGAGGCCCTGCCCGGACCGCGCGCGGTCGACCTGCGCGTACGGCAGCGCGAGCCGTCCGTCCGGGAGCGGGCGGTAGTCCGCCCAGCCCACGAGCTCGCCGTCGAGAAGCAGCTCGTAGCGGCTGCGCTCCGGCACGTCGATGACCTCCGTCGCCATGGGCACAGCCTAGGCTCAGGGGCGATGAGCGACCACGTCCCCGGCGCCCACGGCGCGAGCATCAATCCCGCCCTCGAGGACGTCCGGTTCTGCCCGCGCTGCGGCCGGGAGGCCGAGGTTCGCTTCCCGCGCTCCATCTCCTGCGGGCACTGCGGCTACGGCGCGTACTACAACCCGAAGCCCGTGGCGTGCACGATCCCGCGGACCGCGTCGGGGGACGTCGTGCTGCTGCGCCGCGGCTTCGCGCCGGGGAAGGGCCTCTGGACGTTCCCGGGCGGATTCGTCGACCTGGGCGAGTCGACGGAGCAGGCCGCGCTGCGGGAGACCGACGAGGAGCTCCAGCTCGCGGTCGAGCTCGGCCGGCTGGTCGGCGTGTACTCCCGGCCGGACGACCGCGTCGTCCTCGTCGTCTACGAGGCGCTGGCCCTCGGGGAGCCGCGGACGACGCCCGAGGCGCCCGAGGTCCGGGCGTTCCACCCCGACGACGTGCCGTACGAGGAGCTCGCGTTCTGGAGCACCGAGGCGGCGCTCCGGGACCTGCTCGGGAGCTAGCTCCGGCGGGTCGTGGCCCGCACGCAGCGCACGATGCGGCGACCCTTGATGCGGACCGTGCCGCGCTTGCAGCGGAGCGCCGGCTTGCGTGCGGCAGGCTTCCGTGCGGCGGGCGTCGCGACGGTCGCGCGGGTGCCGGTCGGCGCGCT
>JAOPZO010000129.1 GCA_025964065.1 Solirubrobacterales bacterium
GCGGCGGCGAGGACGCCGAGCAGCGCCGCACCCGAGAGCACCGTCCACCGCACCCAGGGGTCGAGCCCGCGGTACGGGACGTTGAGGTTCGGCAGGGCGGCGAGGCCCTCGCCGACGCCCGAGCTCAGCTCCCCCCAGTTCCGCCAGCCGGCGAACCGCAGCGGGATGCCGGCGGCGGAGAGGGCGAGCACGCTCCCCGTGACGCAGAGCAGCGCGACGGCGATGCGCCGCGGCCGTGCGCCGCCGACGCCGCCCGCGAGCAGGAGCAGCACCGCGAGGCCGGTGGCGACCCCGGCCATCTGCAGCGCGACGCCGCTCGCGACGGGCGCGACCTGCCGCACCCAGTGCTGGCAGCCGTACAGGACGAGCGCCGCGAAGGCGGCGAAGCGCAGGCTGCCCGCGAGCACGCGGTCGGGCTCGCGTACGCGGCGCCGGCGCCGGGTGTCCGGGGAGGCGAGGACGACGTCGTCCGGGCGCTCGAGCGTCGTGCTCACGCCACCGCCTCGTGCCGCGACTCGCGGAGCTGGTGGCCCGTGCAGCCCGCCACGCTGAAGAGCGCGCGCCGGCCGGGCGGCGTGCCCGGGGTCGACGGCGTGACGAGCACGCGGACGCTCCCGCCCCGGAGCGCTCGTGGTGGGCGGGCGATGGGGCGCGCCGCGACGTACACGACGGGACCCGAGCGGCTCGAGACGCCCGCGAGCGACGGGGCGCTGCCGTCGTCGGCGATGAGCGCGAGGCGCACGTGCACGCGCGGCCAGGCGCCCAGGCCGGGCTCGATCACGGTCGGGCGCTTGTCGCCGGGCAGCTGGACGGAGCAGCCGCCCTCCTTCGCGAGCGCGACCGCGAGCGAGGCGAGCGCGCGGACCGCGGCGTCGAGCGCGGCGCGCGGGTCCTCCGCCCCCGCCGTCCGCGGGTCGAGCACGAGGAGCGGCCGCGAGTCGGCGTCGGCGAGGAGCTTCCGCTCCCAGAGCTCGCCCGTGCGCGCGAAGACCGACCACTGGATCCGCGACGCGGGCGCGCCCGGGCGGTGCGGGCGCACGCCGTCGAGCTCGACCTCCGCCGCCATGCGCGGGCGCCCGGCCTTCGGGGAGAGCACGCCGCCCTCGCCGCCGCCGCCGAGGGTCGCGACGGGGTGCACGGCCGGGAGCACGAGGAGCTCGGCCTCGCCGCCCGCGACGAGCGTGCGGCCCGCGAGGCCGAACGGGTCGCGAACGACGACGCGCACGGGCGGCAGGACGCGGCGGCCTCGGTGCGCGAAGCGCGCGTGGATGCGCAGCGCCATCTCGCGCTGCCCGAGCGCGAGCGGCGCCGGGGCGTCGAGCAGGTCCTCCTCGACCGTCCCGGTGAGCAGCGGCGTGAGCCCGGCGCGGACCCGGATGGCGACGTCGACGGGGTGGTTCTCCACGACCGTCTTCACGGCGACGGTGCGCTCGACCTCGAGGCCGAGGCTTCCGAGCGTGACCCAGGCGATCGCCATCGCGCCGAGGAGCGCGAAGCCCGCGCCCGGGACGTACATGGGCTCGGCGTCGAAGGTCGCGGCGACGAGCAGGAGCAGGACCCCGAGTGCGACGGTGAGGGCGGCGGGCCGCACCGGCGAGCTACAGGGCCGGTGTCGCGGCCAGGGCGTCGCGGACGATCTGCGCGCCCGTCGCGTCGAGCGCCTCGGGCGCCACGACGACGCGGTGGCTGAGGACGAGCTCGGCGAGCGCCTGCACGTCGTCCGGAAGCGCGTGGTCCCGGCCGTTCAGGAGCGCGCGGGCCTTCGCCGCGCGAAGCAGCATCAGCCCGGAGCGTGGGCTCGCGCCGAGCTCGGAGCGCGGGTCCTCGCGGGTCGCGCGGAGCAGCGAGACGACGTAGGTGCGCAGCGCGTCCGAGGTGTGGACGCGGCGCGCGGCGTCCTGCGCGGCGAGCAGGTCGGCGGGCCCGCCGACGGGCTCGACGGCCTCCGTGCGATCCCCCGACTCGTGGTTGCGCAGCATCTCGACCTCGGCGCGGGCGCCCGGGTAGCCCATGGAGACGCGGGCCATGAAGCGGTCGACCTGCGCCTCGGGCAGCGGGTAGGTGCCCTCGAACTCGAGGGGGTTCTGCGTCGCGAGGACGACGAACGGCCGCGCGAGCTCGTGCGTGTGGATGTCGACGGTGACCCGCCGCTCCTGCATGCACTCGAGCAGCCCGGACTGGGTCTTGGGCGAGGCGCGGTTGATCTCGTCGACGAGCGCGACGTTCGCGAAGATCGGCCCGGGCCGGAACTCGAAGCGCTCCTCGCGGCGGTTGTAGATGTTCGTCCCGACGACGTCGGCCGGCAGGAGGTCGGCCGTGCACTGGATGCGGGAGAACTCGAGGCCGACGGCGCGGGCCAGGGCGCGGGCGAGCGTCGTCTTGCCGACGCCCGGGAGGTCCTCGATGAGGATGTGGCCCTCGGCGACGATGCAGACGAGGAGGTCGTCGAGCAGGCCGTCACGGACCTCGACGGCGCCCCCGACGGCGGCCTTGAGGCCCTGGGCCAGCGCGGAGGCGGCGGCGATCTCGGCGGCGTCGACGCGGTCCGCGCCCGGGTCGATGGAGGTCACCGGGTCAGGCCCCGGCTGTCGTTGCGCGTCGCATCCGGTCCACGAGCGACAGGATGGCACGGGCCACGTCGCTCTTCGACGATCGTGGCACGTGGTGCTCGCCGTCGCGGGTGATGATCGTCACCTCGTTCTCGGCGGTGTCGAACCCGATGCCCTCCCCCGCGACGTCGTTGACCACGATGGCGTCGAGCCCCTTGCGGGCCAGCTTCTCCCGGCCGTAGGCCACCGCGCCGCTGCCGGTCTCGGCGGCGAAGCCGACCAGGAGCTGGTCCGGGCGACGGACCTGCGCGAGGCCCGTCAGGACGTCGGCGGTCGGCTCCATCGTCACGACGAGCTCGGCGCGTCCGGACTTCTTCAGCTTGTCGTCGGCCGGGTTCGCGGGCCGGAAGTCGGCGACGGCGGCGGCCATGAGCAGGACGTCGCAGGCGGGGAACGCGTCCTGGCACGCGGCCTCGAGCTGCGCTGCGGTCTCCACGTCGACGTAGCTCGCGCGCGGGTCGCGCGGCAGGCCGACGTTCGCGGCCACGACGATGACGTCCGCGCCGCGGTCGGCGGCGGCATGCGCGAGCGCGAAGCCCATGCGGCCGCTGGAGCGGTTCCCGACGAAGCGCACCGCGTCGATCGGCTCGCGCGTGCCCCCCGCGGTGACGAGCACGCGCAGGCCGTCCCAGGGTCCGGCGGTGGGGAGCGCGGCGTCCCTGGCGAGCGCAGCCTCGATCGCCTCGAGGAGCACGGCGGGCTCGGCGAGGCGGCCCATCCCCCACTCGCCCTTCGAGCCGAGCCGGCCGGCGGTCGGGGGCACGAGCGTCACGCCGCGGGCGGCGAGCGTCGCCACGTTCGCCTGCGTCGCCGCGTGCTCCCACATGTGGTTGTTCATCGCCGGGGCGACGAGGACCGGGCAGGTGGCGGCGAGCGCCGCGGAGGTCAGGAGGTTGTCCGCGAGGCCGTGCGCGAGCCTCGCGATCGTGTTCGCGCTCGCCGGCGCGACGACGTACGCGTCGGCGTTCGCGACGAGCTGCAGGTGCGAGAGCGGCTCGTGGTCGGGCGGCGCCTGGTCGGGGTAGGCGCCCCGGGCCGGGTCGCGCTCCCATTCGCTCGTGAGGACGGGCGCACCGGTCAGGCCGGCGAAGGAGGCGGCGCCGACGAAGCGCTGCGAGGCCTCGGTCTGCACGACGCGGACCGCGTGGCCCGCGCCCGTGGCCAGCCGGACGAGCTCGAGCGCCTTGTAGGCGGCGATGCCGCCCGAGACGCCGAGGAGGATGCGGGCCACAGGATGACCCGGACGCTGCCTAGCGGTACTGGTACTTGATCTTGCCCGCGGCGACTTCCTCGAGGGCGATCGTGAGGTAGTTCTTCGAGCCCGTGTCGATCATCGGCGGCGGGAACTCGTCGAACGTCCCCTCGCCGAGGTTGTGGTAGTACGAGTTGATCTGGCGGGCGCGCTTGGCGGCCACCAGGACGGACGCGTAGTTCGAGTCCACGTTCTCGAGCAGGGTGTCGATGCGGGGGGAGATCACCCCGCGAGTGTAGCCCGTACGTGGGCCTCGAGCTCGTCGATCGCCTTGTCGAGGTCGTCGTTCACGACCCGGTGCCCGAACTCGCCCGCGGCGGCGAGCTCCTCCTCCGCCACCTGCAGGCGCTTCTCGATCTGCTCGGCGTCGTCCGTGCCCCGCCCGACGAGGCGGGTCCGGAGCGACTCCGGGGACGGCGGCATGATGAAGATCTGCTCCGCGTCCGGCATGACCTGACGGACCTGGCGGGCGCCCTGGAGCTCGATCTCGAGGACGACGGGATGGCCCGCGGCGGTGCGCCGCTCGAGCTCCTCGCGGAGCGTGCCGTAGCGCCGGCCGGAGTAGCCCGCGTGCTCCACGAACGCGCCCTCGGCGATGCGCTTCTCGAACTCCGCCTCGTCGAGGAAGTGGTAGTGGACGCCGTCCTCCTCGCCGGGCCGCGCGGCACGGGTGGTGGCGGAGACGGAGAGCTCGAGCTCGGGGATGCGCTCGAGCAGCAGCTTGATGAGGGTCCCCTTGCCGACGCCCGAGGGGCCGGTGATCACGAACACGCGCGCCACGAGGCGCTCGACGCTATCGACGGTGCCGGTCGGCTACCGGCGGAGCGACGAGATGAGCTCGTCGCGCTGGCGCTGGGAGAGCCCGCCGATCGTCTTGCTCGGGGAGATGCGGCAGGTCGTGAGGATCTTGTTGGCCTTCACGCGGCCGTACTTGGGGACGGCGAGCAGCATGTCGAAGACCTTCGCCGTCTCGACCCACGCCGGCGGGTCGAGCAGCAGGTTGTGGATCGACGCGCGGCCGGCCTTCAGGTCGCGCTTGAGCTGCGCCCGGCGCGACCGGATCTCGTTGGCGCGCTGCAGGGCATCCATGCGCTGGTTGAGCGAACGCTCGGGCGCAGTGGTGTGCTTTGCAGTGCTGGAGGTGGCCGGCGGCATCGGCGGTGGACTCTACATCGCCCGGGGAGCCGATGCTGCTCCCGCCGGGCAATTCACCTCGACCTCGACATGAGGTCGAGGGTCCTTGACCCTGATCCAGTCCTTGGGCCCGATTTGCAGGCCATTCCAGGGATCCACGTGCCGTCCCGGCGCCCGCGGGGCCTCGAGATCAGCCGTTCTGGAGCGCCAGCGCAGCGAGCTCGCGGGCGACGCGGGATCCGGCCTGGGGATCCCGGAAGGACTCCGTGCCCACCGCCACGAGCGTGGCTCCCGCGGCGAGCAGGTCAGCCGCGTGCCGGCCGCGCTGCACCCCGCCCATCCCGATGATCGGGATGCCGACCCGCTCCGCGACGGCGGCGACCTGCGCGAGGGCCACGACGCGGATCGCGGGGCCCGAGAGCC
>JAOPZO010000131.1 GCA_025964065.1 Solirubrobacterales bacterium
CCGAGCCCGCGCGGGCGCCGGCGCCCGCGCTGCGGTTCGAGGTCCTCCGCCTCTTCTAGCCGCCCTGTGCGACGACGGACCGCCGGCTCAAGAACGGCGTGAACCTGCCGACACCCCCGGGGGTGAGCGCCTTCAGCCCACGCGCCGCCCTGCGCTTCGTCGCCGTCCTGCACCTCGCCGGATGCGGCCTCGGCCTGGCCTCGATGCTCCTCCCCCAGCCCGTCGGCCAGGACGACTGGAAGATCTACGTCGTCCTGGCCGCGACCTTCCTCGTCGGTGCCGGGCTCCTCGTACCGCGGAGCCGGGACCGTGACCCGCAGCTCCTGCTCTTCCTGTCGCTCGCCGCCTCGACCGTCCTCATCACCGCCGGCATCCACGCGAGCGGACGCATGACGAGCGTCTACGCGATGTTCTACGTCGGGATGGCGCCCGTCGCCTTCTCCTCCCTCGGGCGGCGTGCGGCGCTCACGCAGGTCGCGCTCGTCGCGCTGGCCTACGGCGCGCTGATGCTGCACGACCCGCCCGCGGGTGCGGCGGAGCGCTGGCTCGTCACGGTCGGGACGGTGCTCGGGGTCGGCCTCATCGTCGGCGTGATGCGGCGCCGGGTCGAGCGCCTCCTCGCCGAGCTGTCCGCCAGCGCCGAGCGCCTCGCCGAGGCGGCGTGCACCGATCCGCTCACCGGCCTCATGAACCGGCGCGGCTTCGAGGAGCGCGTCACGCACGAGCTCGCCCGCATGCGGCGCGGCGGCGCGACCTCGACGCTCGTGCTCTGCGACCTGGACCGCTTCAAGGACGTCAACGACCTGCTCGGCCACCCCGCGGGCGACGCGGTCCTGCGCCGCGTGGCCGACGTCGCGCGGGACCGCTCGCGCGGCGGGGACGTCATCGCCCGGCTCGGCGGTGCGGAGTTCGGCCTGCTGCTTCCGGCGACGGACGAGGCCGGAGCACTCGAGGTCGCCGAGCGCCTGCGCCGCGCGATCGCCCGCGCGTGCGCCGCGGACGGGATCTCCCTCACGTCGAGCGCGGGCATCGCCGTCGCGGCCGAGCACCCGACGGTCACGGAGCTCATGCGGGCCGGCGACGCCGCGCTCCACGCCGCGAAGGCGCTCGGGCGCGACCGGACCGTCACGCACCGGCCGCACCTCGCCGCGCTGCTCCCGGGGGAGAGCGACCCCGGCGCGGGCGAGCTCTCCCCGCTGCGCACGACCCTCGCGCTCTCCGAGGCCCTGGACCTGCGCGACCCGTACACCGCGGACCACTCCCGCACCGTGGCCGCCTACGCGCAGGCGATGGCGCGGGACCTCGGGTTCACGCCGCGGGGCGCGGCGCGGATGCACCTCGCGGGGCTCCTGCACGACGTCGGGAAGATCGGCGTCTCGGATGCCGTGCTGCGCAAGGCGGGCCCGCTCGACGCAGCGGAGTGGGACGAGATGCGCACCCATCCCGCGATCGGCGCGCGCCTCATCGGGCCCGTCGCCAGCGACATCGCGGAGTGGGTTCTCGCGCACCACGAGCGCATCGACGGTGGCGGCTACCCGCGCGGGCTCGCCGGCGATGCGATCCCGCTCGAGGCGCGCATCCTCGCGGCGGCCGACGCGTTCGAGGCGATGACCTCCGATCGCCCGTACCGCCGGGCGCTGCCCCGGGAGCTCGCGATCGCGCAACTGCGCAAGCACGCGGGCACGCAGTTCGACGCGCGGGTCGTGGAGGTCTTCGTGCGGGCCCTCGGTGCGCCCACGGACGACGAGCTCGCGGTCGGCACCTAGCGACGGACACGTGTTCGGAGGACATCCCCCGCGCAGGTGGCCTGGGCGGGAGTCGCGGTCCCGCGCACCATCGGCCGGGTCAGCGGGCCGAGGCGCTGGTGGCTCGACGTCGCTCGTGGGGATGCCGTAGCGTCCGGCGCACAAAAAAACCGGGGAGCCCGTTCGGGCTGAGAGGACGCAACCGCGTCGACCCGCCGAACCTGATCTGGGTCATGCCAGCGAAGGGAGCACACATGCCGCACCGCAGCGCTTATGAGCCGACGGCCGACCGCCGCACGCAGCGCCGTCTGGCCCTCGATCGAGTCGTCACCCCGGAGATGCAGCGCGTCGCCGAGCGCGAACACCTCACGGGTGAGCAGGTGCGCGCCGAGGTCGCGCGGGGACGGATGGTGATTCCCGCGAACCACCACCACGCCGCGCTCGATCCGATGGGGATCGGGTTGCGAGCCGGCGTCAAGGTGAACGCGAACATCGGCTCGTCGCCGACGACGTCCTCGCCGGCGGGAGAGGTCGAGAAGCTCACGGTGGCGGAGAAGTGGGGCGCCGACACTGTCATGGACCTCTCGACGGGCAAGGACCTCGACGAGACGCGGACAGCGATCATCGAGGCATCCACCGTTCCCATCGGGACCGTGCCGATCTACCAGGCGCTTGAGCAGGTCAAGCAGCCGGAGGACCTCGACATCGGCAGGCTGCTGGAGGTCATCGAGGTGCAGGCGCGCCAAGGAGTCGACTACATGACCATCCACGCCGGCGTTCGGCTGGAGCACCTGCCGCTCTGCCAGCACCGGGTGACGGGCATCGTCTCGCGGGGCGGCGGGCTCCTCGCGCGGTGGATGGTGCACCACAAGGCCGAGAATCCGCTCTACGAGCACTTCGATGCCGTGCTGGACATCTGTCGTGAGCACGACGTCACGATCTCCCTGGGCGACGGCCTTCGCCCCGGTTCCATCGCGGATGCCTCCGACGCCGCGCAGTTCGCCGAGCTCGACACGCTGGGAGAGCTCGTGCAGCGCTGCTGGGACGCCGACGTCCAAGCGATGGTCGAGGGACCGGGCCACATCCCGCTCGACCAGCTGGAGATGAACGTCCGCCGCCAGCAGCAGGTCTGCCAGGAGGCGCCGTTCTACACGCTCGGTCCCCTGGTCACCGACATCGCGCCGGGCTACGACCACATCACCTCCGCCATCGGCGCGGCGATCGTCGGCTGGCACGGCACGTCGATGCTCTGCTACGTGACGCCGAAGGAGCACCTCGGCCTTCCCGACGCCGAGGACGTCAAGGAGGGGCTGATCGCCTACCGGATCGCGGCCCACGCCGCCGACCTCGCGCGAGGCGGAGCGTCGGGACGCCGGGCGGCACGGTGGGACCGCAAGCTGTCCGAGGCGCGCTTCGCGTTCGACTGGAACGCCCAGTTCGACGCGGCGCTCGACCCCGCGACCGCCCGGGCGATGCACGACGAGACCCTGCCCAACGACCACTTCAAGAGCGCGGAGTTCTGCTCCATGTGCGGACCGAAGTACTGCCCGATGCACAACTTCCGCGACGTGGACTGGACGCAGCTCGCCGATGTCGTCGCCGAACGCAAGCGAGGTCGGCAGGCGACGTAGCGCGGCCGACCCTCGTCGGACGCTGCTCGCCCCCGGACGCGCCGAGCGTGTCGCCCGTGCCCCCGCCGAGGTCGACGCGCGCGCGTCGGGATGGGTTGGCGTTACCGATCTGCGGCACCGCTTCCCCGTACGCCTTGGCTCAGACGCAGCAGGACGGGTGGGGTCATACGTGTCCGAACTTCGCGAGGGCCTCCGTCAGCGTCAGTCCCTGGCTCAACTCGTCGCGGATCTTCTGCTCCGTCGAGCCGATTGCCTCGGAGCGCTCCAGAACCTCTTCGACGAGCGCCGCTGGAATCGCGATGGCGCCGTCCTCGTCGGCGAGCACGAAGTCGCCGGGGGCGATCGTCACCGTGCGCGAGGTCGCGCCCGGCACGGTCACGGGCACCTCGTACCCGGTCACCTTCCAGCGCCCGATCGACTGCACCGGCGTGCGATAGCGGGCGTAGACGGGATACGCATGGTGGCCGAGCCAGCGCACGTCGCGCACGCCGCCGTCGACGAGCGCGCCAACCGAGCCGCGCTCTTTCATCCCGAGCGCGATCAGCTCGCCGAAGAAGCACACCCCCACCCCACCGCCAGACCACACGGACACCGAGCCGGGACCGACCGCGGCGCAGGCCTCCATCTTCGCCCGGTCGCCGCCGCTGCGTGCAGAGGGTGCCATCTGGCCCTGGATCGTGAACGCCCATCCGGCGAGCTTGCCCGCGTCGACCGGGAACGGGGCAAAGTCCTCGGACAGCCCCTGGTCGGGCAGGCCTAGCTCGTCGAGGATGTCGGCGACGTTGGAGGAATCGACGACCAGGAAGCGCTGGCGGATGGTGTCAGGATCGGTGCTCATGCGGTGGTGCTCCTTCGGAGTCAGATGCTTGCGATCAGCCCGCCGTCGACGCGCACCACCGAGCCGGTGATGTACGACGCGCGCGCGCTGGCGAGGAAGGCGAAGGCGGCCGCGTACTCGTCCGGCTCGCCGTAGCGACAGACCGGGATCGCGCCGATGCTCCTGGCGATCACCTCGTCGACCGACACGCCCTCGCGGCCGGCTTTCGCCTCGTCGAGGCTGCGAACACGCGCGGTCGCGATCCGCCCCGGCACGACGATGTTCGCCGTCACGCCGTCGCCGCCGACCTCTCCGGCGAGCGTCTTGGACCAGCCGACGAGCACCAGCCGGAGCGCGTTCGATATGCCGAGGTTCGGGATCGGCGCGACAACGCCCGACGATGCGCTCGTGATGATCCGTCCCCAGCCGCGCTCACGCATCGCGGGCAGGACGAGATCGGTCAGGCGCATGACCGCGACCACCATCGAGTCGAAGTGCTTGCGCCAGTCCTCGGGGTCGATGCCGACGATCGCCGTCGGCGGCGGTCCTCCGGTGTTGTTCACCAGGATGTCGATGTCGCCGCCCGCCACGCGCACCCGGTCGAGAGACGCCTCGAACGCATCGATCTCGCGGAGGTCCCACGCGAACGCGGTGGCGTCGCCGCCGTCGTCACGGATCGCCGCGGCCGTGCTCTCAGCGGCCGCTTGGTCGAGATCAGCGGCTGCGACGCGCACGCCCTCTGCCGCGAGCGCCCTCGCGATCGCGCCGCCGAGACCCCCGCCCGCGCCCATCACGAGCGCATGCCTGTCGTCGATTCCAAGGTCCATGGTTCAAGCTCCGTTCAGTCCGTGGGAGTGTGGTCGCCGATCTGCACGACCACGCCGGCACCGGCGGCCTCGGCCGCAAGCCAGGCGTGATGGGCGCAGACGACGTCCTGGATGGCGACACCGGACGAGTCGAACAGCGTGATCTGCGCGTCGTCGGTGCGCCCCGGGATGAGCCCCTCGGTCACCTCGCCGATCTCGCCGCCGAGGTCGTCCGCTGTGACCAGGCCGGCCGCTATAGCGGTCGAGAACTTCCCGTCGGCAACCGCCTCCTCGCGCCCGTCACCGATCACGTGGCAGCGAGCGAGCGCGTCGGCCGCAATCTCGTAGCGGATGCCGATCGCCGTGACGTGCTGGCCAGGGCTAAGGTGCGACGCGAGGAGCACCGGCTCGGGCGCGTTCGTCGCGGTGACGATGACGTCAACGCCGTCGACCGCCGCTTCGACCGTGTCGACCGGCGTCGCGCGCGAGCGGCGCCGCGCCTACGAGGCCCTGTACCGCCTCGCCGAGCTTGCCGCCCGGGGCCGTGCTCCCCAGCTCGACGTGGA
>JAOPZO010000133.1 GCA_025964065.1 Solirubrobacterales bacterium
GGAGATCACCTCCTCGACGCTGCCCAACGGCCTGCCGCTGCACCGCATCGCGCTGCCCGGCACGCGGGCCACGACCATTCTCGTCGCGTTCGACGCCGGCGCCCGCACCGAGCGCCCCGAGGAGAACGGCATGGCCCACTTCCTCGAGCACCTCGTGTTCAAGGGCGGCGAGAAGTTCGACGACTACAAGAAGGTGAACGAGACGGCGGAGCGCATGGGCGGCTCGCTCAACGCGTTCACCTCCCACGACCTCGTCGCGTTCCACATCACCGTGCGCGCCGAGGCGACGATGGAGGCGCTCGACCTCCTCACGGACTTCGTCGGCCGCCCGAAGATCGACGCGGCGGAGCTCGACAAGGAGCGCGGGGTCGTCATCCAGGAGATCGCCCGCTACAAGGACCAGCCCTCCGCGGTCGCCGAGGAGCTCATCGACCGCGCCGCGTTCGGCGACCACCCGCTCGGCCGCACCGTCCTCGGCCCGAAGGAGCATCTCGAGACGTTCACCCGCGAGGGGATCGTCGGCTTCCGGGAGCGCCGCTGGACGGGCTCCCGCGGCGGCGCGTTCGTCGTGGGCAACGTCGACCACCTCCCCGCGCCCACCGGCGCGACGCAGAACGGCGCGCTCGGGGAGCTCTTCGGCCGCTTCCCGGACCTCGCGGTCCCCGCCCCGTACGAGCCCGCTCCCGCCTTCGCGCCGCAGACGCTCGTCGAGGAGCGCGACTCGAACCAGTCGCACCTGCGGATGATCTACCGCCCCTCGATCGACGTGACCGACCCGAAGCAGCGCGCGGCGCTCTCCATCTACTCCACCCTGCTCGGCGGCTCGATGGGCTCGCGCCTCTTCGACGAGATCCGCGAGCAGCGCGGCCTCTGCTACTCCGTCTACTCCGTGGACCACGCGTTCGCCGACCTGCCCGTGCTGCAGCTCGGCTCGGGGCTCGAGAGCGGCAAGTGCGTCGAGGCGTACACCCGGATGCGCGAGATCGTCGCGGAGCTCCACGCGGACGGCCCGAACGAGGAGGAGGTCGAGCGCGCCCGTGCGTACGCCGCCGGCCGCCGCGTCCTCGCCTTCGAGAACACGAACGCGGTCGCCCGCTACGCCGCGAACCAGGCCGTCGTGTTCGGCCAGTCGATCGACCCGGACGAGTCCATCGCCCGCATGGACGCCGTGACGTTCGACGAGGTCGTCGAGGTCGCGCGCGGGATCGACCCGGAGCGGCTCGCGGTCGCCTGCGTCGGCCCGCACACCGCGGCCGAGTTCGCCTGATCGACCCCGCGTGGGTCGCCGCCGGCCTGCTGGCCGGCGGCGCGCTGCAGTCCGCGACGGGCTTCGGGTTCTCGCTCGTCGCGGCGCCGGTCCTCGTCGGCGCCTACGGCGGCGAGGTGGCGATCAGCACGCTGACGCTCGTCTCCATCGTCGTGAACGTGCTGACGCTCGCGACGGAGGGGCGCCGCCCGGCGGGCGACTGGCGCCTGGCGGCGGTGCTGCTCGCCTGGTTCGTCCCGGGCGCGGTCGGCGGCGCGCTCGTCCTCGACGTGGCCTCACAGACGGTCGTCGAGGTGCTCGTCGCCGTCGGCGTCCTCGCGGCGATCGGCGCGCGGCTGCTCCCGGCGAGCCGGGGCATCCGGCTCCCGGCCGTGCCCGCGGGCCTCCTCTCGGGGGCCTTCGGCATGTCGACGGGGCTGAGCGGGCCGCCGCTCATCATCCACATGCTGCACACGGGCCTCGCGCCGCTGCGGATGCGCGACACGCTCGCCGCGATCTTCCTCGCCCAGGCGTTCCTCGGCCTCGCGATCCTCGCCGTGGTCGGCGTGCTCGCGTTCCCGGGCGCCCTGCCGCTCCTGTTCGCGGCGGCGGCGGCCGGGCACGTCCTCGGCCGCCGCGTGTTCGGGCGCATGGGGCCCGTCGCCTATGAGCGCGTCGTGCTCGCGACGATGGCCGCCTCCGCCGTGTCGACGCTCGTGCTGCTGGCCACCTAGGCCTCCGCGGGCTCCTCCACGAGCTGGTCGAGCGCGTGCGCGGGCCCGATCGTCGCGAGCACCGCGCGCATCGCGCCGGCGATCTCGATGAGCGCCTCCCGCGAGGTGCGCGAGACGCTCGTCATGTTCCCGAAGCCGTGGACGAGGCCGGGGAAGCGCCGGAGCAGGACGGGGACCCCGGCGGCGCGCAGCGCGTGCGCGTAGTCCTCGCCCTCGTCCCGGAGCGGGTCGAAGCCCGCGGTGAGCACGAGCGCGGGCGGCAGGCCCGAGAGGTCCGGCGCCTTGAGCGGGCTCAGCCGCGGGTCATCCGGGTCGGTCCCCTCGGGGACGTACTGGGCGGCGAACCACTCCATCTGCGCCTTCGTGAGGAAGAAGCCCTCGGCGAAGTCGTCGAGCGAGCCGCCCTGGCGGCCGGCCTCCACCGTCGGGTAGAGCAGGAGCTGCGCGGCGGGTCTCGGGCCGTCCTCGCGGGCGAGCTCGAGGCAGCTCACAGCCGCCAGGTTCCCGCCCGCGCTGTCGCCGCCGACCGCGACGCGCTCCGGATCCGCGCCGAGCGCGGCCGCGTTGGCGAGCGCCCAGCGGACCGCCGCGACGGCGTCCTCGACGGGCGCGGGGAACGGGTGCTCCGGGGCGAGTCGGTAGTCGATGGCGAGGACGTGCGCGCCCGAGTGGCGGGCGAGCAGCCGGCACGTCGCGTCGTGGGTCTCGAGGTCGCCGATGACGAAGCCGCCGCCGTGCAGGAACACGAGCAGCGGGTGCGGCCCGGCGCCGGGCTCCTCCGGGACGTAGTGGCGGGCGGGCAGCGGCCCCTCGGCGCCGGAGACGGTGAGGTCGCGGACGTCCCGCATGGGGATCGGCGGGCCGGAGAACACCTCGGCCTGGCGGCGGGTGACGCGGCGCCCCTCCTCGGGCGCGAGCGTCTCGACCGTCGGGTCGCCGCGGCGCTCCAGCAGCGCCAGGGTCATCTGGATCTCCGGGTCGAGCACCTGCCCGTCGATGCGCACGGCGGGCTTGCCCGAGAGGCGCACCTGCGCGCGCGGCGGGAGGGCGGAGAGCGCGCGGGCCGCCCGGACCTCGAGGCGCTCGCGGGGCGTCAGCTTGGGCATCCGGGCAGGCTACCCGGGCGGGGCGCTCCCGTTCACCCGAGCGCCGCGCCCCGGCGGCCGCGGCACGACGAGGACCTCCGGGGCACGGTGCAGCTCCAGGAGGGTCCGTGCGCGGGCGGCGGTCCCGGTCATGCCGCCCACGCCACGACCCGGGGGCTCAGCCGATCGCGACCATGCGCTCGATCGGGATGCGGGCGCGCGCGGCGATCTCCGGGCGCACCTTGACCTCGCCCGTGAGGTCCCGCAGGCAGTCGCGGAGCTTCGGGAGCGTGATCATCTTCATGTAGCGGCAGCTCGCGGCCTCGTTCGCCGCGATGAAGTCGACGTCCGGGGCGGCCATCCGGAGCGGGTGCAGCATGCCGGTCTCCGTGGCCATGATCGCGGTGGCGCCCGTGCCCTTGTGCTCGGCCGCATAGTCGAGCATCCCGCCCGTGGAGAGCATGTGGACGCCGCTCGCGTCGACGTCGCCCGCCGCGACGTACTCCATCACGGAGGTCGAGCAGCCGCACTCGGGGTGGATCAGGAAGTCGGCGCCCGGGTGCTCGGCGCGGACCTTCTCGATGTCGCTCGGGCGGATGCCGGCGTGCACGTGGCACTCGCCGTCCCACACGCGCATCCTGCGGCCCGTGACCTTCTCGACGTAGGCGCCGAGGAACATGTCCGGGCCGAAGAGGATCTCCGTGTCGGTGCCGTGGGTGGCGTAGATGTGCTCGACGACGGCGGCCGCGTTCGAGGAGGTCACGCAGTAGTCCGTGAGCGCCTTCACCTCGGCCGTCGTGTTCACGTACATCACGGTCACGGCGCCGGGGTGCCTTGCCTGCCAGGTCGCGAGCTCCTCGGCCGTGATGGAGTCGGCCAGGGAGCAGCCCGCCTCGAGGTCCGGGATGAGGACCTTCTTCTCCGGGGAGAGGATCGAGGCCGTCTCGGCCATGAAGTGCACGCCGCAGAACGCGATGACGTCCTTGTCCGTCTTGGCGCCCTGGCGGGAGAGGCCGAGCGAGTCGCCGACGAAGTCCGCGACGTCCTGGACCTCCGGCAGCTGGTAGTTGTGGGCCAGGATGACGGCGCCGCGCTCCTCGGCGAGCGCGCGGATCTCGGCCTGCATCTGGGGGATCGACTCGAGGGTCAGGAGGCTCATGCCGTGGGCTCCAGGATGAGGGACAGGTCGAGGTTGGGGGCACTGTGCGTGAGTGCCCCGACCGACACGAAGTCTAGACCCGCGGCCGCGATCTCCCGGACCGTCTCGAGCGAGACGCCGCCGCTCGCCTCGGTCTCGGCGCGGGCGCCCACGAGCGCCACCGCCTCCCGCAGCACGGCGGGCCCCATGTTGTCGAGCAGGAGCCGCGGCGCGCCGGCGTCGAGCGCCTCCTGCACCTCGGCGAGGTCCCGGCACTCGACCTCGAGCGGGAGCCCGGGCGCGTGCGCCCGCGCCGCCCGCACCGCCGCGCCGACCCCGCCCGCCATCGCGGCGTGGTTCTCCTTGATGAGCACCATGTCGAAGAGGCCGAAGCGGTGGTTCGTGCCGCCGCCCGCGGCGACCGCCGCCTTCTCGAGCGCCCGCAGGCCGGGAGTCGTCTTGCGCGTGTCGAGGATCCGGGCGCCCGTGCCGTCGACCGCCTGCACGTACCGGTGGGTGAGCGTCGCGATCCCGCTCAGGCGCCCGAGGAAGTTGAGCGCGGTGCGCTCCGCGGAGAGCAGCGCGGCGGCGCTCCCCTCGACCTCGAGCACCGGCCCGCCCTCGCGCCACGTGCCCTCCTCGGCCAGCGGGGTGAAGCGCACGCCGGGGTCGAGCGCGCGGAACGCGAGCTCCGCGACCTCGAGGCCGAACACGACCCCGGGCGCCTTCTGGGTGACGGTCGCCCGCGCCCGGGTCCCGGGCGGGACGGTCGCCTGCACGGTGACGTCGCCGGAGCCGACGTCCTCCGCGAGGGCGCGCTGGACGAGCTCGTTCAGGTCGTTCTCGGGCACCGCAGGAGGATAGGTGCGGCTCAGCGCAGCAGCACCGTGACCCGCTCGAAGCCCGGATGGCTCGCGCCGTGCAGGCGGGCGCCGGTCTCCACGAGCTCCTGCAGGTACGCCACGGTCTCGGCGGTGATCTCCTCCCCGGGCAGCAGTGCCGGGATGCCGGGCGGGTAGCCCGCGATCGACTCGCACGAGACGCGGCCGATCGCCTCGGCGACCGGGATGACCTCGGAGGCGCCGAGGAAGGCGTCACGCGGCGAGGTCGTCATCTGCTGGGAGAGCGCGGCGGGCGGCGCGATGACGGGGCGCGTCGTGCCGGGCTGGATGATGCGCTTCGCGGTCTCGTCGATGTCGCCCGCGACGCGCTCGAGCGCCTTGGGGTCCTCGGCGATCCCGACGATGAGCACGAGCGTCGCCTGCGTCGCGAGCTCGGGCTGCACGTCGTAGGCGTTGCGCAGCGCCTCGCTCACCTCGTAGCCCGTGCGCCCGAGGCCCGTGACGTCGAGGACGATCCGCAGGGGGTCCCAGTCGGCGACGCCGGGGCGGCCCACCTGCTCCGGGCCCACGACCCGCAGGCCGGGCACCGTCGAGAGCTTCTCGCGCGTCCGCGCGACCGCCGCGAGCGTCTCGTGGATGAGCGCCTCGCCGTGCACGGCGAGCTGGCGGCGGCTCGCGTCGAGCGAGGCCATCAGGAGCGAGCTCGGCGAGGTCGTGCGCAGCAGGCGCATCATGCGGTCGACGGTCGCGATGTCCACGCGGCCGCCCGGCGCGACGTGGAGCATCGCGCTCTGCGTCAGCGAGCCCGCCATCTTGTGGACCGAGGTCAGCGCCGCGTCCGCCCCGAGGGAGAGCGCACCCGGCGGCAGGTCGGGGTGGAAGCCGAAGTGCGGGCCCCACGACTGGTCCACGACGAGCGCGGCACCGTGCTCGTGCGCGACCTCGGCGCAGCCCGCGACGTCGGCGACCATGCCGTAGTACGTCGGGGAGACCATGAAGACGACCTTGGCCTCCGGGGTCGCCTCGAGCGTCGCGCGCAGGTCCTCCGGGGTGATCCCGTGGGCCATGCCGAGCGTGCCGTCGTAGGCCGGCGCGACGAACGACGGGATCCCGCCGCTCAGGACGAGCCCGTCGACGAGCGAGGCGTGCGAGTTGCGCTGTGCGACGACCTTCGTGCCCAGGGGCGCGAGCGCGAGGCAGAGCGCGTGGTTGCCCTGGGTCGCGCCGTTCGTGAGGAACCACGTGCGCTGCGCGCCGTAGGCCTCGGCCGCGAGGCGCTCCGCGCGCTGGTACGGCGTCGGCGAGGGCCCGAGATCCACGCCCTGGATGTCCTGCGGGATGTCCATCGCGAGCGCGCGGTCGCCGAGCGCGAAGCGCAGGCCCGGGTCGGCGCCCGGGCCGCCCTTGTGGCCGGGCACGTGGAAGCGGCCCGGGCCGCGGAAGCCGTACGCGACGACGGCGTCGAGGTACGGCGCGCCGGGCTGCTCGGAGCCGAACGGCACGGCTAGACCTCCTCGGTGGCGGCGCGCTGCTCGGCCTCGCGGAGGAGCTCCGCGCGGACGAAGCCGTCCAGGTCGCCGTCGAGCACGCGGCTCGCGTCGCCGACCTCGAAGTGGGTGCGGTGGTCCTTGACCATCGTGTACGGGTGGAGGACGTAGGAGCGGATCTGCGAGCCGAAGTTCACGTCCTGCACGCCGCCCTTCTCCTTCTGGATCTCCTCCTCGCGCTCGCGCTCGCGGCGCTCGACGAGCTTGGAGGCGAGCATCTTCATCGCCGTGATGCGGTTTGCGGACTGCGAGCGCTCGTTCTGGCACTGCACGACGGTGTTCGTCGGCAGGTGCGTGATGCGCACGGCCGAGTCGGTCTTGTTGACGTGCTGGCCGCCCGCGCCCGAGGCGCGGTACGTGTCGACCCGCAGGTCGTCGTCGTTGATCTCGACCTCGCCCGTGTCCTCGATCACCGGCGCGACCTCCACCCCGGCGAACGACGTCTGGCGGCGGTTGGCGGAGTCGAACGGGCTGAGGCGCACGAGCCGGTGGACGCCCTTCTCGGCGCCGAAGAGCCCGTAGGCGTTCTCCCCCGCCGCGCGGAACGTCGCGGACTTGATGCCGGCCTCGTCGCCGTCGCTCGCCTCGAGGAGCTCGACCTTGAAGCCGCGGCTCTCGGCCCAGCGCATCTGCATCCGCAGGACCATCTCCGCCCAGTCCTGCGCGTCGGTGCCGCCCGCGCCGGCGTTGACGGTGACGAGCGCGTCGCCCCCGTCGTAGGTGCCGGAGAAGAGCCGTTCCTCCTCGAGCTCGACGAGCCGGGACTCCATGGAGACGAGCTGCTCGCGCAGCTCCCCCATGATGCCCTCGTCCTCCGCGGCGAGCTCCGCGAGGCCCTCCAGGTCGGCGACGTCGGCCTCGAGCGAGCGGAAGCGCTCGAGGCGCTTCGCGGTGCGCGCGTGCTCGGCGGAGACCTTCTGCGCGGCGGCCGGGTCGTCCCAGAACGTGGGGTCCTGCATCTCGGCCTCGAGCTGGGAGACGGTGGCGGCCAGCGCGTCCACGTCGACCCCCTGCCGGTTGGCCTCCCAGGACTCGCGGATGGCCGCCAGGCGCTGCGGGATGGGGACGTCGTCGGCGGCGGAGCTCATCGGGGTTGAGGGTACCCTCGGCCCACCGTGCACCTCCTGCTCCTCCCGCCCCGGCTGCTGCTGCGCGCGCTCGACGACCTGCACCAGATCGCGCTGGCCGCCCGCGACATCGGGCCGCGGCTCGACGCCCTGCAGTCCCGGGCCGACTCGGTCGAGCAGATGCTCGCCGAGGGCATCGCGATCGCCCGCGAGATCGAGGAGCGGGCGCGCGAGGCGATCCTCATGGCGGAGCGCATCGACGCCCGCGCCGCGGCCGTCCTCCTGCTCGCCGACCGCGTGGACGACATCATGGCCGAGGCGAAGGACATCCAGGCCGTCGCGGCCGAGGTCGCGCTGCGCGGCGGCCAGGTCGCGGAGGCGCTCCCGCTGCTCGAGCGCGCCATCGCGATCGCCGAGCCGCTCGAGAGCACGGTGGAGCGGCTGGGTCGCCTCGTGGACCGCCTGCCGGGCGGCGTCCGGGCCGCGGGCGCGCGACCGACCCGTCCGCCGCGGCCCTGAGCGCCGTACTCCGGGCGTGCGTGTCTGGTCCCACGCCGACTTCGGCTTCCCGCTCCCGTCCGGGCACCGCTACCCGCTCGCGAAGTACGCGCTGCTCCGCGACCACGCGCTCGCCGCGGGCCACGACGTCGACGTCCCGGGCCCCGTCTCCTGGGAGGCGCTCCTGCGCGTGCACGACCCCGCGTTCGTGCAGCGGATGCGCAGCGGGGCGCTCGACCGCCGCGAGACGCGGGTGCTCGGGCTGCCGTGGTCGAAGGAGCTCGTGGAGCGCGCGCGGCGCGGGACGCTCGGCACGCTGCACGCCGCCCGCGACGCGCTGCGCGGCCGCGGCGTCGGCTTCATGCTCGGCGGCGGGACCCACCACGCCGGCCGCGCGAGCGCCCGGGGCTACTGCCTCTTCAACGACCTCGCGGTCGTCACGACCGAGCTGCGCCGGGAGGGCCTGGCGCAGCGCGTGCTCGTCGTGGACTGCGACGTCCACCAGGGAGACGGGACGGCGGAGCTCCTCGGCCCCGACCCCGACGCGTTCACGCTGAGCGTGCAGTGCGAGCGGAACTACCCCTTCGCGCGCATCCCCTCAGACCTCGACGTCGAGCTCCCCGCCGGCACGGGCGACGCCGCGTACCTCGCCGCGCTCGGGGACGCGCTTCGAAGCGCGCAGGACCGCTTCGGCGTCCCGGACCTCGTGCTCTACCTCGCCGGCGCGGATCCGTGGGAGGGCGACGGCCTCGGCCGCCTCGGGCTCTCCAAGGACGGCCTGCGCGCCCGCGACGTGCTCGTGCTCGACCACGCGCTCGCGCTGGGCGCGCCCGTGGCCGTGACGCTCGCGGGTGGCTACCCGCCGGAGGTCGGCGACGGCGTCGAGATCAACGCGGCGACCCTGGCCGAGGCGTCCGCGCGGGCGCGTTGAGGCCGGCCTCGACGCCGGCCGCCTCGGCCCGCGCGAGGTCCCCGGGCCGGATGCCGCGGCCGCTGAGGACCTCGGCGAGCTGGTCGGAGATGAGCTTCCGCGCACGGACGAGCGTGTCGTCGATCGCGTCGATCGCCCCGTCCACGTTCCCCCGCTGCGCGGAGTACTTCGCGACGACGAGCCCCTGGACGATGTTGTCGTTGATCTCGAGCGCCTGGCGCTCGCGGTCCTGCGCCGCCGCCTCGGCGCGGTCGAGCGCGAGGCTCGCCTCCGCCGCGAACAGCAGCGCGACGGTCCGGGCCCGGTTCGGGAGCGACCGCCGTGGCGAGGTCCAGGCGACGGCCAGCACGGCGACCGCCTCGCCCTGGCGGAGCACGGGCTGCGCCAGGCCGAGCGCCGTCCCCTCGAAGCGGTGCACGCCGCGGGGCGCCTCGTCGGTCTCCATCAGGGCGGTGACGCCCTGCTTGTAGGCGACCTCGAGCGCGCCGCGCGCCCGCTCCCCCGTGAACACGAGGCCCGACTCGGCCGAGCCGGCCATCGCCGCGACGGTCAGGCCGTCGCCGTCGGGCGCGGGCTCGAGCATGATCGCGACGTCGGCCCCGAGCGAGGCCGCGACGCCCTCGCACGTGGCTCGCAGCGCGACGCTCGCGTCCGAGCTGCCCGCCATCTGCGAGACCGCGGCGACGTCGGCGGCCTGCGCGCGGACCGCCGCGACGAGCCGGCCGACCAGCATGCCGCCGACCGCGATCGTCCCGAGGACCATCACCCAGGTCGCCGCCTCGAAGCGCGTGTCGGAGGTCAGGAGGAGCACGAGGGCGAACAGCGCGCCGCAGGCGATGATCTGCACGAGCGCGGCGCGCAGCGAGAAGAAGAAGAACGCGTAGCTCGAGACGAGCAGGTACAGGATCGGGTAGAGCGCGGCGCTGCCCCCGCCGACCAGGACGCAGCCCGAGATGAGGACGCTGCCGCCGAACAGGTACAGCTGCAGCGCCGCGATCGTCGCCCTCGGCCCGAGCGCCGTGAGGGCGCCGGCCACCGCGAAGGCCAGGAGGGGCGGGAGCGCCAGCGCCAGCTCGTCCGTGTCCCCCGCGTGCGGCAGCACGAGCGTGAGGAGCACGAGCATGCCCCCCGCCGCGAACAGCAGCGCGAGCGCGCGCGCCATGAGCTCGCGCTCGGACTGGGTTGAGCCGTACGGGACCAAGGGCGCCCGAAGCTACTGGGTCGGGCGGCGGCCCTCCACGGCGGCGCTCAGGCGCCGTGGCACTTCTTGAACTTCTTGCCCGAGCCGCACCAGCAGGCCTCGTTGCGGCCGAGCGTGTCGTGGTCGTCGACGCGCCGCTGCTGCACGACCGGCACGGCCTCCTCGGCCGGGTCGTCGTAGTCGCCGTACGCCCCGCCGGGGTCCGTGATCGCCGAGCCGGCCGCGGCCGCCGCCATCGCGGAGGGCTGCGCCGCCCCGGCACCGCCCGTGTAGGACACGCGGCCGCCCGCGGTGGAGCTCGCCGAGGGGTTGCCCGCCGGCGCCGGGAGGACGTCCTCGGGCGCGGCGCCCGGGTCCTCCTCCACGTTGACCTCGACGTGGTAGATCATCCGGGCGAAGTCGGCCCAGATGGTGTTCATCAGGTCGGTGAAGAGGTCGAAGGCCTCGTTCTTGTACGCGATGATCGGGTCGATCTGCGCGAACCCGCGGAGGTGGATGCCCTCGCGCAGGTAGTCCATGTCGTAGAGGTGCTCGCGCCACTTCTGGTCGATGATCTGGAGGAGCAGGTAGCGCTCCAGCGCCCGCATGAGCTCGGGCCCGAGCTCGGCCTCGCGCTCGTCGTAGAGCGCGATCGCGTCGTCGCCCAGGCGCTGCTTGAGCTCCTCGCCGGACCACGACTCGGTCGTGACCTGCTCGGCGGTGGCCTGCGTCGGCCAGATGTCCTCGACCGCGGTGAAGAGGCCGGGGAGGTCCCACTCCTCCACGTAGTCGCCCGGGGTGTACTCGTCGACGAGGCGGCCGACGACGTCGTGCACCTGGGCCCGGGCGGAGTCGCCCATGTCCTTGCCCTCGAGGACGCCGTCCCGGTACTCGTAGACGATCCGGCGCTGCTCGTTCATGACGTCGTCGTACTCGAGGACGCGCTTGCGGATGAGGAAGTTCTGCTCCTCGACCTTCTTCTGCGCCTTCTCGATCTGCTTCGAGAGGATCCCGGCCTCGATCGGGAGCTCGTTGCCCTCCTCGTCGTGCTCGCCGAGGCGGTCGAGGATCTTGTAGATCCGGTCGCCCGCGAAGAGGCGGACGAGGTCGTCCTCCGCCGAGAGGAAGAAGCGCGACTCGCCCGGGTCGCCCTGGCGGCCGGCGCGGCCGCGGAGCTGGTTGTCGATCCGGCGCGACTCGTGGCGCTCCGTGCCGACGATGAAGAGGCCGCCGGCCTCCATGACCTGCTCGCGCTGGGCGGCGATGCGCTCCTCCAGCTTGGGCAGGATCGTGTCGAACTGCGCCTTGTACTCCGGGTCCTCCGGCTTGTAGCCGAGCTTCTCGAGCTCGAGCTCCGTGAGGTGCTCCGCGTTGCCGCCGAGCTTGATGTCGACGCCGCGGCCGGCCATGTTCGTCGCGATCGTGACCGCGCCCGGCTGGCCGGCCTCGGCGACGATCTCGCCCTCGCGCTCCGCGAACTCGGGCTTCGCGTTCAGCACGGTGTGCGGGACCCCGGCGGCCGCGAGCTGCCGGCCCAGGACCTCGGAGACCTCGACGGAGATCGTGCCGACGAGGACGGGCTGGCCCTTCTCGTGGCGCGCCTTGATCTCGCGCACGACGGCCGACCACTTGCCGTCCCGGGTCTTGTAGACCTGGTCGTTCTTGTCCTGCCGGATCATGTTCCGGTTCGTCGGGATCTGGACGACGCCGAGCTTGTAGATCTTCATGAACTCGGTCGCCTCGGTGAGGGCGGTGCCGGTCATGCCGCTGAGCTTGTCGTACATCCGGAAGTAGTTCTGGAGGGTGACCGTCGCCATGGTCTGGTTCTCCTCCTGGACGCGCACCCCCTCCTTGGCCTCGATGGCCTGGTGCAGCCCCTCGGACCAGCGGCGGCCCTCCATGATGCGGCCCGTGAACTCGTCGATGATCATCACCTCGCCGTCGACGACGGCGTAGTCCACGTCGCGCTTGTAGAGCGCCTGGGCCTTCAGGGCCTGGTGGAGGTGGTTGACGAGCGGGCCGTTCTCGGCGCGGTAGAGGTGCTCGATGCCGAGGAACTTCTCGGCCTTCGCGACGCCCTGCTCCGTGACCGCGACGGTCTTGTGCTTCTCGTCGAACTCGAAGTCGAAGTCCGCGACGAAGTCCTTCTTCATCCGCGGATCCATGTTCTCCGGGCGCTTGCCGGGGGTCATCTTCGGCGCGAGCTTCGCGAACGTCGCGTACATGTCGCCGGCGGCCTCGGGCGCGCCCGAGATGATGAGCGGGGTGCGGGCCTCGTCGATGAGGATGTTGTCCACCTCGTCGACCACCGCGAAGTTGTGGGTGGCGAGCGGGCGCCCGTCCTCCGTGTAGCGACCGCCGTGCTGGACCTTCTCGGCGAGGTCGGTCGCCATGTTGTCGCGGAGGTAGTCGAAGCCGAACTCGGAGTTCGTGCCGTAGGTGATGTCCGCGGCATAGGAGGCCTGCTTGTCCTCATAGGCCTGCATGTTCTGGAGGATCCCGACCTTCAGGCCGAGGAACTCGTAGATCGGGGTCATCCACTCCGCGTCGCGGCGCGCGAGGTAGTCGTTGACCGTGACGACGTGGACGCCCTTGCCGCTGAGCGCGTTCAGCACGACGGCGAGCGTGCCGGTGAGGGTCTTGCCCTCGCCCGTCTTCATCTCGGCGATGTTGCCGCCGTGGAGGACCATGCCGCCGATGAGCTGCACGTCGAAGTGGCGCATGCCCATGACGCGCTTGCTCGCCTCGCGGGTGAGCGCGAAGGACTCCGGGAGCGCGTCGTCGAGGGAGAGGCCCTCCTCCTGCACGCGGCGCCTCAGCTCGGCGAAGCGCTCGCGGAGCTCGTCGTCGCTCTCCAGCTCGAGCTCGGGCTCGAACGCCCCGATCAGCCCCACACGCTTCTCGTAGGACTTGAACTGCTTTGCCTCGCCCAGGTTCAGGGCGCGATCGAGGATCCCCATGGCATCGGAGGCTAGCAGTGGCCTGGTGCCCGGAAGGGGGGTTCGGCGCGGGGTCGGGGACGGCTCTGCGGCCGTCCCGCGACCCCCCGTCGAGGGGCTCTACGTCGTCGCCGTCAGCCCCTCGCCGCCGAAGCTCTCGTGGTGGCGGAACTCCCGGCGCTTGCGCCGCTTGTCGCAGTGGCGCTTGACCTGCCGGGAGAGCTCCTGCTCGCACAGGTGGATGGCGTGGCGCATGTCCCGCGAGTTGTCGCTCGCGCGGAGGGTCACGCCCTTGAGGTACAGCGTCGCGTCGACGCGCTCCTTGTCGGGCACGGACGGATTTCGCTCCCGGGAGAGCTCGACTTCGAGCCTGGCCAGGTCGCTCACCTGCCTGTCGACCTTCTCGAACCGCTTGCGGACGTGCTCCCGCAGTTCGTCGGTGACCGGAACGTTGCGACCCTTGAGCTCGATCTGCATCGAGTGCCTCCAGTGTGCGTCGTTGTGTGGGCAGGTATGCCTTGCTGCACGGACGACCATACGCCGGGTTCACACGATGTCAACCGCGTCGTGTCGCGTGCCGGGGCGCCCCGGCACGACCGCCGGTCCAGGCCGCCCGCCACCACTGGGTTTGCGCACTTCTGGGCGTCGCGCATGCCAGTTCGTCCACGAACGTGCCTTGTTCCGCGTGCCGGGGCGGCCCGAGGCTCCCTGCGTGCCCCTCCTCCGCGACCTCCTCGCTCCGCCCGTCTGCCTCGTCTGCGGGGCGCCCGGCGCCGACGTCTGCGGCCCGTGCCGGCGCGGCCTGCCGTGGCTCCCCGGCCCC
>JAOPZO010000176.1 GCA_025964065.1 Solirubrobacterales bacterium
CGGGATGAGGGTGCTACTTGGCAGTGGGAACCCCCGCCTCTTCCTCGAGCTTGGCGATCGCGCCCTTCTCGACGTCGAAGAGCTCCTCGTCGACCTTCTCCCAGCCACCGAGGTCGTCGATCGTGAAGACTCCCGGCGGGTCGGGGAACTTGTCCTTGTTCGCCGCGAGGACCTCCTCGTTCACCGGGCGGTAGCCCCACTCGACGAAGGCCTCCTGGCCGGGCTTCGAGAGCACGTAGTCGTGGAACGCCTTGGCCTCGGGCGGGGCGTCCTTCGTCACGGCCGCCGTGATGTCGATCCTGATCGTGTCGGCGGGGACGACGTAGTCGACCTCCTCGCCCTTCTTCTGCGCGGTGGTCGCCTCGTACTCGTAGGAGAGCAGGACGTCGCCCTCGCCGGAGGTGAAGGACTGCAGCGCCTCACGGCCCGACTTGTCCTGGATCTTCACATGGTCCTTGATGAGCTTCGCGACGTAGTCGACGCCCGCCTGCGGGTCCTTGCCGCCGTCCGCCGCCTGGCCGTAGGCGCCGAGGAGGTTCCACTTGGCCGCGCCGCTCGTGAACGGGTTCGGCGTCAGGACCTCGACGTCCTCACGCAGAAGGTCGTCCCACGTGCGGATGTTCTTCGGGTTGCCCCTGCGGACGATGAAGGCGACCAGCGAGGTGGTGACAAGGCCCCTGCTCGGGGTGTCCGCCCACGTCGGCTCGACGAGCCCGGCGCCGACGAGGCGCGCCATGTCCGGCTCGATGGAGAAGGAGACGTAGTCGGCCTTCTGCCCGGCTGCGACGGCGCGGCTCTGGTCGCCGGAGGCGCCGAAGGAGGACTTGAAGGAGACGCCGGCGCCGGCGCCGGTCCTCGCGAAGGCCGGGATGATCTCGTCGTAGACGACCTGCGGCGTGGAGTAGGCGACGAGGTTCAGGCTCGTCTCCCTGCCGCCGCTCGAGGGCGCCGCGGCGCTGGCGCTGCCACCGCCCGTGTCGTCCGAGCCGCCGCAGCCGGCCAGCGCGAGGGCGGTGGCGAGCAGGGCGATGGGGGTCTTCCTGTGGTGCATCGAATCTCCGTCCTGAAAAGGGGTGGAACCTTGTCGGGATTTGGCACAATACACATGTCCCCACTGAACCGGTCGGGAACGTGGGCAATGCGACCCCGCCGGAGCGGCCGATAGGGTCAGCTGCCCGCATGCGCTACCCCGATGACCAGCTCAGCCCGGCGGAGCGCGACCAGCTCCGCCCGTACGTCACGCACCTCGACGGTCCGGTCTTCGCGCTCGTGAACCTCCCCGAGACCGTGAAGGGCGCGCTGTTCGCCCGGTACTCGCGCTACCAGGGCACGCTGCGCCGCCTGCTGCTCGACGAGTTCTCGGACTCCCTCGACCCGGACGCCGCCGCGTTCGACCCGGGCTCGGGCTCCCGGGCCGAGCAGCTCTACGAGCGCATCTTCCTCGGGTACGGCGACGACTCCGTCGCACAGCTCGGTGGCGCCCATGTCGCCTGCGAGTGGACCTCGAACGTGCTGACGAAGGTCCTCCAGCGCCCGCGCCTGGGCGCCTACCTCGAGCAGTCCACGCGCTACATCCCGTACGACGGCGACGTCCCGGGGCTCGGCTACCGGTACTTCCGAGACCCCTCGCTCGGCCCCGAGTACGAGCAGACGATGGACGCCGTCTTCGGCATCTACGCCGAGTGCCTTCCGCGCGTGCGCGCGTGGGTCGACGACTCGTTCCCGGGCGACCCGTCCCCCGCGCGGGACCGGGCGATCGCCGCGAAGGCGCTCGACCTGCTCCGCGGCCTGCTCCCCGCCGCGTCCCTGTCGCACATGGGGATCTACGCGACGGGCCAGACCTACGAGCAGCTCATCCTCCACCTCCTCGCCCACCCGCTCCCCGAGGCGCGGGACTACGGGCAGCGCATCCTCGAGGCCGTCCAGCAGGTCATGCCGAGCTTCGTCGCGCGCGTGCCGCGCCCGGACCGCGGCGGCGAGTGGGTCGGCTACCTGCAGGAGCGCGACCGCGCCGCGGACTCCTGGGTCGCCCGGCTCGGCCTCGACCGCCCCGCCGGCGACCCCGACGCCCGCCCGAGCGTGCGGCTCCTGCACGTGGACGGCGACGAGGACGCGCTGCTCGCCGCGCTGCTGTTCGAGGCGGCCGGCGTGTCGGAATCCGATGCGATCGCCCGGCTGACGGCGCTCTCGGCCGACGAGCGCACGGCGCTCCTGCGTGACCTCGTCGGGGAGCGCGCGAACCGCCGCCACCGCCCGGGCCGCGGCTACGAGGCGCTCCGCTACCGCTTCGAGGTCGTCTCGGACTACGGCGCGTTCCGTGACCTGCAGCGCCACCGGATGCTCACCGTGCAGTGGCAGCGGCTCTCGCCCGACCTCGGCGCCGGGGTGCCCGAGGAGGTCGACATGGCGGGCTGCGGCGACAAGTACCGCCGCGCCCTCGAGCTCTCCGAGCGCGAGTACCGCCGCCTGGCCGGCGCGGGGCACGACCGTCGCGTGGCGAGCTACGCGCTCTGCCTGGGCTTCCGCATCCGCTACGTCCTGGACCTGAACGCCCGCGAGGCGATGCAGCTCATCGAGCTGCGCTCGGGCGTCGAGGGGCACCCCTCCTACCGGGCGGTCGCGCACGAGATGCACCGCCAGATCGCGGACGTGCACCCGGCGGTCGCCGCGACGATGACCCACGTGGACCACAGCGCGGAGCCGCGCCTGGAGCGCATCCTCAGCGAGATGCGCACGCAGGCGAAGCTCGACGACGCGCGGACCGCCTGAGCGCCCGCCGCGCCCTGGCGCCGCACCTCGACCCGGACCGGCCCTTCGTCGGCGCCCGACTCGGGCTCGGCTGGAGCATCGAGGTGAGGCGGATCGCACGGACCGCCGGCCCGCCCGCCTGACCCCGGCGGGGAGGAATCCCTGCTCGGTGCGAGAATCCATCCAGATGGCAGGACGTCACCGCGGCTGGGAGGCCGTTCCCCTGGTGGGCCCGGGCACCGAGCTCCAGCTCACCCTCGACGGCGGCGCCGTGCCGCACGTCGAGGTCGTCGCCGCCTTCGCTCAGGGGTTCGCGAGCCGCACGATGCGGTCGTCGTCGGGCGTCGGGGAGCCGCGGCCGTCCCGGTTCGACGTCGTGACCCAGAGAGAGCCGTCCGGCGCGGCCGCGGGGCTGCGCACGCGGCCGTAGCGGCCGTCGAGCAGCGCCTGCGGACGGCCCGCGCTCGTGCCGTCGAGCGGGACCTTCCAGAGCCGCCGGCCCGCGAGGGCGCCGACGTAGAGCGTCGAGCCGACGATCGCCGCGCCGCTGGGCGAGGACTCCGACGTGCGCCAGACGACCTTGGGCGACTCGTAGCGGCCGCCGCCGGTGCCGCGGCCCTCGACCGCGGGCCAGCCGTAGTTCCGCCCCCTGCGGATGAGGTTCACCTCGTCGAACGTGTTCTGGCCGAACTCGGGCGCCCACAGGCGGCCGGCCCGGTCGAAGGCGAGGCCCTGCACGTTGCGGTGCCCGAGCGAGAAGACCGGGGAGCCACGGAACGGGTTCGAGGACGGGATCGAGCCGTCCGGGTTCAGCCGCAGGACCTTCCCGTTCGGGCTCCGGCGGTCCTGGGAGAGGCTCGTGTCCCCGGCGTCGCCCGTGCCGACGTAGAGCTTCCCGTCCGGCCCGAACGCGAGCCGGCCGCCGTTGTGGATCGGCGCGCTGCGGATGCCGGAGAAGACGACCCGTGGCGGGCCGCCGAGCTTGAAGCGGACGATCCGGTTGTCCCGGCGGGAGGTGTAGAAGGCATACACCAGGCGGTCCTTCGCGTAGGTGCGTCCCACCGCGAGGCCGAGCAGCCCGCCCTCGCCGACGGCCTCGACGCCCGCGATGCGCTGCACGACGCGCTTGGCGCCGCTCGGCGACACGCGCAGGATGCGCCCCGTCGTGCGCTCGGAGACGAGCGCGTCGCCGCCGGGCAGGAACGCGACGCCCCACGGGACCTGGAGCCTCGTGGCGAGCACCGACGTACCCGACTGCGCGGCGCGGGCGGCCGGCGCCTCGTTCGTGGCGGCGTCGGGCTCGGCCTGGGCGGCGGTCACCGGCGCGGCGGGCTCCGTGGCGGCTCCGCCGTCGCTTCCGCAGGCGGCGAGCGCTCCCGCGCCGAGGACGGTCAGGACCAGTGCGGCGGTGCGTCGGACCATGGGGCCACGGTAGGCACGGGACCTAAGGGCAACCTTGCCGTGCGTGGCGCGCGGTCAGAGTCCGGCGCGCGATCCGGCCGCCTCTCGTGCTCGCCGGGCGTGCGCACGTCGAGCAGGGGCCGACCACTGCATGAGCAGCTCGTCGCGCCCGCGAGCTCCGTCAGGTCGCGAGCGCCCCGATGACCTCGCGCCACCAGGCACGCTCCGCGTCCTCCGTGGCGCGCCCGAGGCGGCGGCGCGCGGCCTGCTGCACGGCCTGGGCGGAGCCGGCGGCGACCGTGGTCCCGACGTAGGCGAAGCGGCCGTCGGCGAGCACCACGAGCGAGCCCGGCTTGTCGCGACGGGTGCGGACGCGCTCGGCCACGGCGACGGGGCCGACGTAGTCCGGGCGGGACGCGTCGCCGTCGACCTCCTTCCACGGGCGCTCGGAGAAGATGAGCGACCGGGGTGCCGGGCGCGGGCGCTGTGCGACCTCGAGCGGGCCCGTGCGCCAGCGCTGCAGGAGCTCCCGGAACTCGAGCGCGACCTCCTGGCGCACGAGGACGTGGAGCCGGTCGCCCTCCATGATCGTCGTCGAGCCCCGGGGCGGAATCGCCTCCTCGCCGCGGATGATCACGTTGAGCAGCGCCGCCCGCGGCATCCCGAGCTCGCGGACGGCCCGGCCGACCGCGGCGTCGCCGGGCCGCACGCCGAACTCGATGACCTCCGCGCCGAGGCGCCGCGTCGACTCCTGGTCGGTGAGGATCGCCGGGAGCGCCGCCTCGTTCGTCGTGACGCCGACCCTCGCCGCGACCCACTCGAACGTCGTCCCCTGGATCACGGTGGAGACGAGCACGGCGAAGAACACGACGTTGAAGAAGAGCAGCGCGTTCTCGAGTCCCGCGATGAGCGGGAACGTCGCGAGCACCACCGGGACGCCGCCGCGCAGGCCGGCCCAGGAGAGCGCGATCGTCTCCGCGGGACTGAAGCGGGCGCCGAGCGTGCCGAGGACGACGCCGACGGGGCGCGCGACGACCAGGAGCAGCGCGGTGATCACGAGGCCCTCGAGCGCGACGCCGGGAAGCTGCGAGGGGAAGACGAGCAGGCCGAGCGTGACGAACAGGATGATCTGCGCCACCCACGCGAGCCCGTCGTGGAAGGTCTGCACGGTCCGGGCGGCCGGGGAGTTCGAGGACCCGATCGCGAGGCCGGTGAGGTAGACCGCGAGGAAGCCCGAGCCGTGGAGCACCTGCCCGGCGCCGAACGCCGTCGCCGCCGCCGCGATGGTCGCGACGGGGTACAGGCCGGCGCTCGGGAGCGTCACGTTCCGCAGCGCCCACGACGCGCTCTGACCGACCGCGATGCCGACCGCCGCGCCCACCCCCATCTCGATGACGAACTCGACGAGGAGGTTCACGACGCCGTAGTCCGGGCTCTCGATCCACTCGATGAAGCCGATGACGAGGAGCACCGCGACCGGGTCGTTCATGCCGGCCTCCCCCTCGAGCGTGTGCGCGAGCCGCCGGCGCAGGGTCGAGCCGCGCAGGATCGAGAAGACCGCGGCGCCGTCGGTGACGGCCAGGATCGATCCGAGCAGGAAGCCCTCGAGCAGCGTCAGGTCGAGGATCCACGCCGCGCCCGCGCCCGTGATGAGCGCGGTGGCGAGCGTGCCGACCGTCGCGAGGCCGAGCGCCGGGCGGAGCACCTCGCGGATCGGCGACCACCCCGAGGCCAGGCCGCCCTCGAAGAGGATGAGCGAGAGCGCGACGATGCCGACGTCCCGCGCCAGCTCGTAGTCCGAGAACGCCACGAAGCCCGTGACCTCGCTGCCCGCGAGGATGCCGAGGCTCAGCACGAGCAGCAGGCCCGGCACACGGAGCCGCCCCGCCAGCTGGGAGGCGAGCAGCGCGAGGATGAGCATGCCCCCGAGGGCGAGCAGGAGGCGGCCGTCGTCGATGGACCCATTCTCCCTGCTCGGGGAGGGGCTCGCATTCCGGCGTAGGGCGCGTCAGGATTGCCGTGCCGGGAGAGGACTCCGGTGCGCATGGACCCCACGCCCCGCCGCCGACCCCCCGCGCGCCCCTCGGCGCAGACCTTCCTCCGCCGCCGCCTCGGTGCGGCCACGGTGCTGCTCGTCGGCGGCTTCCTGCTCATCCGCCTCGCCTCGGCGCTCCTCGGCGGGGACGGCGACGGCACCTCCGCGGCGGCCGGCACCGCCTCCGGCGCGGCGCTCACGGAGGAGCCCACGCGGCCCGAGGCGACCGAGCTCCCGGGGGGCGGGCGCCGCATCTTCCCCGACCGCCGCGTCGTGGCCCTCTACGGCAACCCGGCCGACGACGAGCTCGGGGCGCTGGGCATCGGCACCCCGGACCAGGCCGCGAAGCGCCTGCGCGGGATCGCCCGGAGCTACGCGCGCAGGACGCGGCCCGTGCTCCCCTGCATGGAGCTCATCGCGACGGTCGCGGCCGCCGCGCCGGGTGACGACGGCAAGTACCGCATCCGCGTGCCGGAGAGGACGATCGACCGCTACCTCCGCGCGGCGCGGAAGGCGGGCGCCGTGCTCCTGCTCGACATCCAGCCGGGGATCGCCTCGTTCCCGGAGGAGGTCCGGCGGCTCAAGAAGTGGCTCGTGCAGCCCGACGTCGGCCTCGCGCTCGACCCCGAGTGGCGCATCCAGCCCGGCCAGGTGCCCGGGCGCGTGATCGGCTCGGTGAGCGCCGAGGAGGTCAACGCGGTGAGCATCGACCTCGCCGCGCTCGTGAAGGAGCGCAACCTCCCCGAGAAGCTCTTCGTCATCCACCAGTTCACGAACGACATGGTGCGCGACAAGCAGCGCGTCGAGATCCGCCCGGGCCTCGCGACGGTCTTCAACGTCGACGGCTTCGGCCTCCCGGCGGCCAAGGTCTCGAAGTACCGCGACTTCACCGCGAGCACCCCGAAGGGCGCGCACGACGGCTTCAAGCTCTTCTTCCGCGAGGACACGAACCGGATGCGCCCCGCGGCGGTCATGGCGCTCGACCCGCGCCCGGACCTCGTGATCTACGAGTAGCCCGGGCTAGGAGCGCGCCGCCTCCTCCTCGGCCTGGCGCAGCTCGATCCGGCGGATCTTGCCCGTCAGCGTCTTGGGCAGGTCGGCGACGAACTCGATCTTGCGGGGATACGCGTAGGCGCTGAGGCGGCCGCGGACGTGGGCCGAGATCTCCTTGGAGAGCTCGTCGCTCGGCTCGTGGCCGGCGGCGAGGACGATGAACGCCTTCACGACGTGGCCACGCCGCTCGTCCGGGGAGGCGACCGCCGCGGCCTCGGCGACGGCGGGGTGCTCGAGGCACGCGCTCTCCACCTCGAACGGCCCGATCCGGTAGCCCGCGGCGATGATGAGGTCGTCCGCGCGGCCCTCGTACCAGTAGTAGCCGTCCTCGTCGGCGCTCGCGGCGTCCCCCGTGTGGAACCACTCCCCGCCGAACGCCCGCTCGCTGTCCTCGGGCCGGTTCCAGTAGCCCAGCGGGTAGTGCGGGTTCGAGCGGGCGCGCAGGCAGATCTCCCCGCGCTCGCCCGGCTTGCCGACGGGCCGTTCGTCCTCGTCGAGGAGCTGCATGTCCCACCCCGGCACGGGCCGGCCCATCGACCCCTCCTTCACGGGAAACCACGGGGAGTTCGCGACCATCGGGTAGCTCTCGGTCATCCCGTAGTAGTCGAGGACCGTCAGCCCGTACTGCTCCCGGAACCAGCGGATCGCCTCGGGGTTGAGCGGCTCGCCCGCGCTGCAGACGATGCGGAACTGCTGCGGGTAGGTCGTCCCGGCGTCCCGGATCGACATCATCGAGCGCATCGCGGTCGGCGTCGTGAAGACGTTGGTCACCGCGTTGCGCGAGAGGAAGTCGAGCTGCGCACCCGGATCGAAGCCCGACTCGCGCTGGAGCACGCACTGCACCGCGCCCATCCGCCACGGCCCGAGCAGCGGCGCGATGCCCGCGGCCCACGCCCACTCCCCCATGCCGTGGAAGCGCTCGCCGTCCTGCACGTCGTGGCACCAGCGGAACTCCGTGTGCGCCAGGAGGTAGCGGTGCGCGTGGACGATGCCCTTCGCCTGGCCCGTCGTGCCGCTCGTGTAGTAGAGCTGCGCGGGGTCGTCGGCGCGCGTCTCCTCCATGACGTGGTCCGTCGGCGCGCCGGCGAGGAGCGCGGCGTCGAGCACGAGGACCCGCTCGGAGCGGCCCGCGAACCGTGGCGCGTTGGCGGCGTCGGTGACGAGCACGGCCGGGGTCGAGTCGTCGAGGCGGTACGCGATCGCGTCGTCCCCGTAGAGGACGCTCATCGAGAGCAGGAGCGCCCCGAGCTTCCAGGTCCCGAAGAAGATCGCGGCGGTCTCCGGGGTGGGTGGGAGCACGACCGCGACGCGGTCGCCGCGCTGCACGCCCGCCTCGCGCAACACGTGCGCGGCCTGGTTCGCGAGGTCCTGCAACTCGCCCCACTGCACCTCCCGGGTCGCGCCGTCGTAGCGCTCCCACACCATCGCGAGCTTGTCCCGCGGGTGCTTGTCGCAGACGTCCGCGGCGATGTTGTACGTCGCCGGGACGTCCCACGTGAACTCGGCGCATGCCTTCTCGTAGTCCATGGCCCATGGTCGCCGCACGGGGCGACCGGGCGCAAGGGCTACCGCTCGACCGCGACGCTGCGGACGCGGCGGGAGCGGCGGGAGCGGCGGGAGCGGCGG
>JAOPZO010000184.1 GCA_025964065.1 Solirubrobacterales bacterium
CCCGCCCTGCGGTGCGAGGAGCCGCCGCACGCCGGCCGCGGTGACCCACCCGTCGAGGACGCGCCCGGCGCCGAGGGCCGCGGTGGCCTCCCGGTAGAGCGGGTTGCCGGCGAGCGAGCGGCCCTTGCCGCCCGCGAGCTCCTCCGCGAGCTGGAGCGACTGGGGCTGGCCCACCACGAGGAAGTCCCCGATCCCGACGACCTTCACGGTCCCGCAGAAGCGGTCCTCGGCCTTCGACTGATCCTTCCCCGTGTCGAGCAGCACGAGCGAGCCGGCCTGGCCGTCGCCTGCGTCGAGGAAGGCCAGGCCGGCCTCCTTGCCGCGCACGTCGGCGGCGCTGATCCCGCACTGCGGCGCGGTCAGGCGGCTCGTCAGCGAGCGGACGGCCTTCGTGAAGCCCGGGAAGCGCCGGGCGGTCCGCTCGGCCTCCGCGGTCCCCTCGCGCTCCCGGTCCGTCGAGAGGTGCACGTACACGAGCGCGTCGGCGGGGACGAGCCGCGTCGCGGCGTCCGCGGGCGCCGGGCCCGGGCCGCCCTCCTCGCCGCGCGCCACGAGGACCACGACGAGGACCACGAGCGCCGCGAGCGCGACCGCGAGCCCCGCGAGAACCCGCGGCGGGAGGCTACGGACGCTCTGAACGGCGCTGCGTGCGCTCATTGAAGTCGATGACCAGGGGGACACCGTCCATGCCGTAGCGCGCTCGTAGGCGGTTCTCGATGAAGTACGCGTAGTCCCGGGTCACGCGGGAGCGCGAGTTCACCTGGATCGCGAAGCGCGGCGGGCGCTCCCCGATCTGCGCCATGTAGATGAGCTTCAGGCGGTGGCCCTGCTTCGCCGGGGGCTGGCGGACCTGCTGGACCTCGGAGAGGAACTTGTTCAGCTGCGGCGTCGGGATGCGCCCGCTCATCTTGTCGCCGAGCATGATCGCCTCCTCGAGGATGCGCGTGACCTGGCGGCCCGTCTTCGCGCTGGCGGTCAGCACCTTGGGCCGCAGCCGCAGCTTGTTCTGCGCGTGCGCCCGCTCGTGCTTGAGGTCCTCCTCGGTCAGCGGGTGCTCGTCCCACTTGTTGAGGACGAGCGCGGTGGCGCAGCTCTCCTTCATCGCGAGCTCGGCCATCCGCAGGTCCTGCGCGGTGATGCCGTCCTTCGCGTCGCAGACGACGAGGGCGACGTCGGCGCGCTCCACCGCGCGCTGGGTCCGGAGCGTCGTGAAGTACTCCACGGACTCCTGGACCTTCGCCTGGCGGCGCATGCCGGCCGTGTCCACCACGATGAGCTTGCGGCCGTCGACCTCGAGCGGGAGGTCGATCGCGTCGCGCGTGGTGCCCGCGACGTCCGAGACGATCACGCGGTCCTCGCCGAGCCAGCGGTTCACCAGCGTCGACTTGCCGACGTTCGGCCGCCCGACGACGGCGAGGCGCATGACGTCCTCCTCGGGCTCCTCGTCGTCCTCCGGGAGCTTCTCGACGAGCGCGTCGAGGAGGTCGCCCGAGCCGAGGCCCTGGGCGGCGCTGACCGCGATGGGGTCGCCGAGGCCGAGGCCGTGGAACTCGTACATGAGCGCGGTGTCGTGCACCGCGTCGATCTTGTTCGCGGCGACGACCACCGGGAGGCCGGAGCGGCGCAGCAGGTCGGCCATCTCCTGGTCGCCCGGGCGCATGCCGGCCTTCGCGTCGACGACGAGCAGCGCGAGCTGCGCGTCGTTGATCGCGGCCTGGGCCTGCTCGCGGATCGAGCCCGAGATCGGATCGGCGTCGAGGAAGTCCATGCCGCCCGTGTCGATGAGCGTGAACCGGCGCCCGTTCCACTCGCAGGCGAGCTCCTTGCGGTCCCGGGTGATGCCGGCGCGCTCGTGCACCACTGCCTCGCGGGACTGCGTGAGGCGGTTGACCAGCGAGCTCTTGCCCACGTTGGGGTACCCGACGACGGCGACCTTCATCGCGCCACCAGCCCGACGATGGCCTCGACGACGGCGTCGATCTCGAGCCCCGTGGTGTCGACCTCGACCGCGTCGGCTGCCGCGACCATCGGGGAGGCGTCGCGGGTCGCGTCGCGCTCATCCCGCTCGAGCAGGTCGGCGACGGGGATCTCGCGGCGGCGCGCGCGCTCCTCGGCCGCGGCGGTGAGCCAGACCTTCACCTCGGCGTCGGGGGCGACCACCGTGCCGATGTCGCGGCCCTCGGCGACCCAGTCGCCCGCGGCGATGAGCGCGCGCTGCTTGGCGACGAGCGCCTCGCGGACGGCCGGGTCGGTCGCCAGGCGCGAGGCGGCCTGCGAGGTCTCGGGAGTGCGGATCGCCAGCGAGACGTCCTCCCCGTCCAGGAGCACCCGGTCGCCGTCGAAGGCGATCTCGAGGCGTGCGAGGTCGGCCGCATCCGAGGTCGAACGGGCCAGGGCGGCGGCGCGGTACATCGCCCCGGTGTCCAGGTAGGTGAAGCCGAGTGCCGCCGCCACGGCACGGGCGACCGTGGACTTTCCGGCCCCGGCGGGACCGTCGATGGCGACGAGCATGGGACCATTGTGGCGCTCCGTGCCCGCCCCCACCCTCCTGACCCCCCTCAAGCAGCGGGACTTCGCGCTCCTGTGGCTCGGGATGACGGTCTCGCTGCTCGGCGACGGGATCTACTTCGTGGCGATCGCCTGGCAGGTCTACGACCTCACGGACGCCCCCGCGGCGCTGTCGCTCGTGGGGCTCTCGTGGTCGCTCGGGATGGTCGGCTTCCTGCTCGTCGGCGGGTCCGTGGCCGACCGGGTCGACCGGCGACGCCAGATGGTCGTCGCGGACGGCGTGCGGCTTCTGGCCGTCGCGGGGATGGGCGTCCTCGCGGTCACGGGGAGCGTCGAGGTCTGGCACCTCGTGCTGCTCGCGCTCCTCTTCGGGATCGGCGAGGCGTTCTTCTCCCCCGCCTTCACCGCGCTCATCCCGCAGCTCGTCCCCCCGGCGCACCTCGTGCAGGCCAACGCCCTGCAGCAGGTGGTGCGCCCCGCGATGTTCCGCCTGGCCGGGCCCGCGCTCGGCGGGCTCCTGGTCGCGGCGTTCGGCGCGGGGACCGCGTTCCTCGTCGACGCCGGCACCTTCCTGGTCGCCATCGGCTGCGTCCTGGCCATCCGGGCCCGCCCGGAGCTCGTCGACCGGGCGCTCGAAGAGGCCCACGGCGGCGTCCGCGAGGGGCTCGCCTGGGCGCGCCGCGAGCCGTGGTTCTGGGTGACGCTCACGATGTGCGCGCTGAGCATCATGCTCACGGTCGGCCCGCAGGAGGTGCTGCTGCCCTACGTCGTGCGGAACGACCTCGGGGCGGGCGCGGGCTCCTTCGGGCTCGTACTGGCCGCGGGCGGCGTCGGCGGCGCGGTCGGCGGGCTCCTCATGAGCCGGGCCGGCATGCCCGCTCGGCCCCTGCGCTTCATGTACATGTCGTGGGCGGTGAGCGTCCTGACGCTCGCGGGGTACGCCGTGGCCACGGCGGTGTGGCAGCTCGCGGCGCTCACGTTCGTCTTCGGCGCCGGGATCTCGTTCGGGATGGTCGTCTGGGCGACGCTCATGCAGACCCGCGTGCCCGCCGGGATGCTCGGCCGCGTCTCCGCGCTCGACTGGGCCGTCTCCATCGGCCTCTCCCCCGCCTCCTTCGCGCTGACGGGCCCGGCGGCGGCGCTCGCCGGGACCGACGCGACCCTGCTCGCGAGCGGGCTCGTCGGCGCGGCGGTCACCCTCGGCGCCTACTACGTCGTGCCGGCGCTGCGCGCCGACGACGCGCGGACGGCCTCAGGCGAGCGAGGCGAGGTCCGCGAGGAAGCGCGGGTAGCTCACGGCGGCGGCGTCCATGCCGACGACCTCGACGCCGTCCCGAGACGCTAGGCCCGCGACCGCGCCCAGCATCGCCAGGCGGTGGTC
>JAOPZO010000310.1 GCA_025964065.1 Solirubrobacterales bacterium
GCTCCGGCTCGACCAGGTCGAGGACCTCCTCGCGATCGAGCAGGCGCCGCGGTCGCTCGACGCGCCCGCGGGGGAGGGGGAGGTCGGCGTGTTCGGGGACCTGCTCGCCGACCCGCTCGCCGACGACGCCTACGAGCGGGTGCTCGACGGGATCGAGGAGCAGGAGCTGCACGTGCTCCTGCGCGGGCTCTCCGATCGCGAGCGCGCGGTGCTGCGCGCCCGCTACGGGCTCGACGGGGAGCCGGAGACCATGCGCGAGGTCGCCGGCCGGCTCGGGGTGAGCGCCGAGCGGGTGCGCCAGGTGGAGCGCCGGGCGCTCGGCAAGCTCGAATCCGCGTGGAGGGGTTGACAGGCGCCGCCGGCGACCTAGTACGAGGGGTGTCGGACCAGAGCTTCAACGACGAGACAGGAGGTTGCCCCCATGCTGTGGACCGATCCCTTCGAGACCCTGTTCGCCCCGCTCGTCCCCGCGGCCGGCAGGACCGCCGCCTTCCTGCCGCCGGCGGACCTCACGGTGAGCGACGGGGACCTCGTCCTCACCATGGACCTCCCGGGCCTGCGGGTCGAGGACGTCGAGATCGAGCTCGTCTCGGGCCACCTCGTGGTTCGCGGTGAGCGCCGCCGGCCCGGGGCCGGCGAGGGCACGACGCACGCGCACGTCGAGCGGACGTTCGGCCGCTTCGAGCGCCGGGTGAAGGTGCCGGACGGCGTCGACCCGGAGAGCATCACCGCGAGCATGGACGACGGCGTGCTGTCGCTCATCGTCCCGAAGCCCGAGCGGATGAAGCCGCGCACGATCTCCATCAGCGTCGGCGGGAACGCCCGCCGCGAGCTCGAGTCGACGACCTGACCGAGCGACCAGGGCCTGGCCGGGCTGCCACGGGGCGGCCCGGCCGGAGGGCCCTACATCGCGGTGTCGCTCGTCCCCGTGCCGGCGGGGCCCTGGCCCGCCGTGCCGTTGCCGGTCGCGCCGACGGGCTGGGCCGGGTTCACGGACGGCGACGCGGGCGCGACGACGTGCGTGTCGCGCTTGCCGCGCTGCTTCATCGCGGCGAAGCCCGCGCCACCGAGCGCGAGCGCGAGGCCGGCGCCCCGCTTGCGGCTGGTCGGCTTGGCCTTCTTCGCGGGCCTGCCCGCCTTCTCGATGATCCCGGGCAGGGCCGAGCCGACGGCGCCGAGCACCTTCTTCGCGTTCGACTGCGGTTCGGGCTTGCGCCGGCGGAGGCCGGGGCCGGGCGTCCTGCGCGGCGTGGCCGCGGCGGGGCCGGGACGTGCGGCGCTGGTCCGGCGCGTCGTCCTGGGTGGGGTGCTGCGGGTGGGGGCCAAGGGTGCTCCTCTCGTCGCTTTGAGCTGCTCGCCCTCGGCTACCCGACGCGGCGGCGCCGGCACACGGGCGTTCGTGTGCGGACACCGGCTGCTAGTGCAGCGAGGAGGGGACGGAGCGGGTCGCGACGAGGTCGAAGAGCCAGTAGTCCTGGCCCATCACCGGGAGCGAGACGTTGTAGACCGGGACGCCCTGGATCGTCCCGTGCAGCCGCCCCGCGTGGGCGTGGCCGTGGAGGACGAGGTCCGGGCGGTGCTCGAGCACGGGGGCCGCGAGCCGCTCGCTGCCCAGGAACGACCAGATCTCCGGGGGCTCGCCGACGAGGGTCTCGCAGGTCGGCGCGTAGTGCATGAGGGCGACGCGGAGGGGACAGGTGGCGATCTCGTGCAGGCCCGCCTCGAGCGCGGCCACCTCGCGCCCGGTCTCCGCGTGGAGCTCGCGCAGCGAGCGCTCCCCGAAGTCCGGGAGCGTGTGGCCGCCGAAGCCGCCGACGAAGCCCTTGACGCCCGCGACGCCCACCCGGCACTCGCCGACGATCGCGGTCGGCTGCTCCGTGTCGAGCACGACGACCCCGGCGTCACGGAGGACCGCCGCGAACTCCGCACCGCGGTCCACGTGGAGGTCGTGATTGCCGAGGACGGTCACCACGGGGACATCGAGCCCCCGGCACGCATCGGCGACGAACGCGGCCTGGGCGGGCTCGCCGTGGGTCGTCAGGTCGCCTGCGAGCAGGACCACGTCGGCGTCCTCCGCCATCGCCGCGAGGGCGGTCGCCGCCGCGTCGGCCCGGCTCGCGTCGACGTGCAGGTCGCCGGCCGCGGCGATCCGCACGCTCGGGTGCCCCGCGGGCCCCGCCGACAGGACGCTGGTCGGATGGTCCATGGGCGCTCCATACCCCGGGTGCGCGGGTACGGGATCCCTGCCATGCACGACGACGGCCTGCCCTTCGTCCGGATCGAGGAGACGCTGAAGCGCTCCGTGGGCGCGCTGCGGGCCGCGGACGTCCCGTTCGGCCTCGCGGGGAGCCTCGCGAGCTGGGCGCGCGGCGGCCCGCCCACCCGCCACGACCTCGACCTGATCGTCAAGCCGGAGGACGCCGAGCGCGCCCTCGAGGCCTGCGCGCAGGCCGGCATGCGGCCGGAGCACCCGGTGGAGGAGTGGCTCGTGAAGGCCTGGGACGGCGACGTGCTCGTCGACCTCATCTTCCGGCCGCGCGGGCTCGAGGTGGACGACGCGCTGCTGCGGCGCTGCGAGCCGCTGCACCTGCTCGGCCTCACGATCCCGGTGCTCCCGCTCGAGGAGCTGCTCGCGACGAAGCTCCTGGCCCTCGACGAGCACCGGCTCGACTACTCGCCCGTCCTCCAGATCGCACGGGCGCTCCGGGAGCAGGTCGACTGGAGCGCGCTGCGCACCCGCACGCGCGGCTCCGCGTACGCGGACGCGTTCTTCGCGCTCGTCGACGGGCTCGGGATCACCACCGCGCCCGTCGCGCACGTCGGCGCGCAGGTGCGGCTCGTGAACCGGGAGGCGCCGCGCCGCACGCACGAGGACGGGGCGTAGCATCGGCGGCATGGAGCCCCGGATCAGCCTGGTGACGCTCGGCGTCGACGACCTGCCGCGGGCGCGGGGCTTCTACGAGGCGCTGGGGTGGCGCGGGCAGGCGGTCCAGGACACCGTGTTCTTCCAGGCCGGGGGCCTCGCGCTCGTGCTCTGGAGCCGCGAGCTGCTCGCGGCCGACAGCGGGCTCGAGGCGGCCCCCGCGCCGCACGGGTTCGACGGCGTGGTCCTCGCGCAGAACGTGCGCTACCCGGCGGAGGTCGACGCGCTGCTGGCGGCCGCGAAGGACGCGGGCGCCACGGTCACCAAGCCGGCGGGAAAGACGTTCTACGGCGGGTACGCGGGGACGTTCCTCGACCCGGACGGCCACGCCTGGGAGATCGCCTGGAACCCCGGCTTCACGCTCGCGGAGGACGGGACGCTCGTGCTGCCGGACTTCGGCGCATGACCGCTTCGCCGAAACCCGTATCCCTCTCGGATTACATAATCGGCATTATCGAGCGTTGATCCGGGTGCCCGGCGGCCGGTCGGCGAGGCCCGCGCTCAGACCACCTGCGCCGCCGCGTGCCCCGACGCCCAGGCCCACTGGAAGTTGAACCCGCCCAGGTGACCGCTCACGTCGAGCACCTCGCCGATGAAGTACAGGCCCGGACTCCTCCGCGACTCCATCGTCTTCGACGACACCTCGCGCGTGTCGACGCCCTGCAGCGTGACCTCGGCGGTCCGGTAGCCCTCCGTGCCGCCCGGCACGACCTGCCACGACCTGAGCTTCCCGGCGATCGCGCGCAGCTCGGCGGCGGCGTACTGCTTCATCGGCTTCGACGTGAACCACCGCTCGGCCAGCAACGCCGCCATCCTCCGCGTGAAGACGTCCGCGAGCACCGTCTTGAGCTCGCTGTCCGGGCGCGCGATCTGCCGCTCCCGGAGCCACTCGAGCGCGTCGTGGTCGGGCAGCAGGTCGATCTCCACCACGTCGCCCGGGTTCCAGAACGAGGAGACCTGGAGGATCGCCGGACCACTCAGGCCGCGGTGGGTGAACAGGAGGTTCTCGCGGAAGCTGTGGCCGTTGCAGCGGACCACGCAGGCCACGGACGTGCCGGTGAGCTCGGTGCACAGCTCCTTGAGCCGGTCCGTGATGGTGAACGGCACGAGGCCGGCCCGGGTCTCAAGCACGGTGTGGCCGAACTGCCGGGCGACCTCGTAGCCGAAGCCGGTCGCGCCGAGCGTCGGGATCGAGAGGCCGCCCGTGGCGACCACGAGCGATTCCGTGACGACCGGCCCGATGCTGGTGCGCAGCCCGTAGCCGGCCTCCGTCCGCTCGATCCGCTCGACCGAGGTGGACAGCCGCAGGTCGACGCCCGCCTGCTCGCACTCCTCCACGAGCAGGTCGCGGATCTCCCGCGACTTGCCGTCGCAGAAGAGCTGGCCCAGCTTCTTCTCGTGGTATGGCACGCCGTGCTTGCTCACCAGCGCGACGAAGTCCCAAGGCGTGTAGCGCGCCAGGGCCGACTTGCAGAAGTGCGGGTTCTGGGAGAAGAAGTTGGCCGGCTCCGCGTGCATGTTCGTGAAGTTGCAGCGGCCGCCGCCCGACATGAGGATCTTCTTCCCGGCCTTGTTGGCGTGGTCGACGAGCAGCACCCGCCGTCCGCGACCGGCGGCGGTCAGGGCGCACATCAGCCCGGCGGCACCTGCGCCGATGATCACGACGTCGGTGGAGCGCACGTCACCTTCCTCGAGCACGGTGCACAAGGTATGGCCCCCGGCGGCCGGCGGTGGCCCCCGCAGGCCCAGGCCGAACGGCTCCCCTACGCGTCGTCGTCCTCGTCCGGGCCGCGCCGGCGCTCACGGTGCCGGAGCGTCACGAGCACGAGCGCGAAGGCCATCAGGACGAGCGGCGAGACGCGCTCGATCCAGTCCGTGACGGACGCGGCGAGGACGAGGGCGGTGTCGGGCGGCACGATGCCGGGGATGATCGCAAGCCGCCCGGGTGGGCCGGCGCCGCGTCCCGGCGCCGGCCCACCCCTGGGCGGCCAAGCGCGTCCGCCACCCGACGGCGGGCGACCTCTGGCCCGACATCGCGATGCTCACGCCCCGCGGCGGAGCGCCCACAGCTGCAGCGCCGCGAGCGTCGTCGAGTCACGGACGGTCCCGTCGCGCACGAGCGCGTCGAGCTCTGCCGGGGTGTGGGCGTGGACGCTCATCGTGTGCTCGTCCGGCCCACGGTCCACCGGCCCCGGCGTGAGCCCCGTCGCGAGGAAGACGTCGTAGCCCTGGGTGCTCGAGCCGACCGCGTGCCAGAGGTGGCCGAGGTGCTCGAAGCGCTCCGCGGTGAAGCCGGTCTCCTCGCGCAGCTCGAGCGCCGCGAGCGCGGCCGCGTCGCCTTCCGGCTCCCCGTCCCAGCCGCCCTGCGGCAGCTCGAGCGACCAGGCCGCGACCGGGTGGCGCCACTGCCGGACGAGCTGCACCCGCTCGCCGTCGAAGGCGATGACGGCGGCGAAGTCGGCGCGCTCGACGACCCCGTAGACGCCGCGGGTGCCGTCGGGGCGGACGAACTCGTCCTCGCGGACGCGCAGGAACGGGTTGGCGTAGGCGATGCGGGAGGACCGGACGTCGAGCGGCATGCGCGCACCCTAGGCGGGACCGCGGAGCCGAGTGTGAGGGCCCTGCCACGTGACGTGAGGAAGTCCTGAGAAGGGGCTCAACAACGCACCGGCGATCGGACAGGCTCACCGCAGCTCGGCACTGCACCCCCTTCCGAAGAGAGGCCCGATCACCATGAACGTCCCGTCCCGTCTCCGCCGCTCCGTCGCCGCCGCCGCCCTCGCCGCCGCCGGCACGTCGCTGCTCGCCGCGGCTCCCGCCTCCGCCGAGCAGGTCACCTCGCTCAAGCCGTGGAAGGCGACGAACGCCTACCTCGTGACCGCGGACCTCGACGGCCGGACCCAGCCGCGGCTGAACCCCGTGGCGCGCGTGAACCACGTGAAGCGGGGCCAGTGGGTCCGGGTGACCTGCCAGACGCGCGGCCAGGCCGCCTACGGCTCGACGCTGTGGATCAAGACCGGCGGGCTCTACGTCCCGGACAAGTTCATCAAGACCTACACGGACGGCCCGATCGCGGGCGTCCCGCGCTGCGGGAGCAGCACCGAGCCGCAGGTCCCGACGCCGCAGACGTCGCCGGTGCCGAGCGGCCCGAGCCGCGCGCAGCTCGCCGCCGCCGTGAACGCGGTCGCCTTCGAGCGCGTGTACGGCTCGAACTTCGCCCGCTACCACGAGCTCTACCCCGGCAGGGCCGGCGTCCGCGACATCGACTGGGCCAACAACGGCTGCAGCGTCCCGCAGGCGATCCTGAACGCCGGCCGCGTCCCGCTGCCCGCCACGATCACGATCAGCCGCCTGCTCGGCTACTACTCCGGCGTCTTCGAGAAGTCCTGCGACCGTCACGACTTCGGCTACCGCAACTACGGCAGCGACAACTCGGCGAACCTGCAGCTCGACCCGTCGCTCGGCCGCAAGACCGCGATCGACGCCCGCTTCCACGCGAACATGCGCTACCAGTGCCAGGCCCGCTTCAACAAGTACAACCCCGCGCGGTACCTCTGCTACACGGCCGCCCAGAAGTTCTTCGAGGCCGTGACGCTCGGCGGCGGGCCGAAGTTCTTCTGAGCCACCCCGCCGCACCGCGGCACCCGGGCCCGGTCGCGCGTCGTGACCGGGCCCCGGTGCGTCCTGGACCTAGGATCCGCGGCGTGCGCCTCGACCTCGACTCCCTGCGCGACGCCTTCGGCTTCGGCGTCGCGGGCAACTTCGCCGGCCACCTCGAGCAGGCCGGCGAGGCGGTGGACTTCGTCGCCGTCGACGCCGCGGGCGGTGCGCCCAAGGGCATCTTCCCGTTCTACGCGCCGGGCTCCGGCACGTTCCTCGAGACGTTCCCGATCGCGCACGATCGCCTCGCCAAGCCGGCCTCCGACACGCCGGTGCACCTGCAGATCGAGCCCGAGGTGGGACTCCTCTGCGACGTCGTGCGGGCCGCGGACGGGCGTGTGGAGCGGCTCGCGCCGCGGGCGCTCGGCGCCTTCAACGACTGCTCCATCCGACGCCCCAACGCGGTGAAGATCAGCCACAAGAAGAACTGGGGCGCCGCGTCCAAGGGGCTCGCCCCGACGGGCTTCGCCGTCGCGGACCTCGATCCGGAGGGCCCCACCGCGACCTTCCGCCTGGCCTGCTTCCTGCGCCGCGACGGAGCGACCCACGCCTACGGCGTCGACAGCGCCCTGCCCGACTACTCGTACTACGGGGAGCAGCTGCTGGCGTGGATGGCCGACCGGCTGAACGCCCAGCGCGGCGCGGACGGCACGCCGCTCGAGGACGTGGGAGCGCTGCTCGCCGACGCCGGCGCACCGGCCACCGTGCTCGCGGGGATCGGCGCGACGCGGTACACGCCGCTCGGCGCCAGGACGTTCCTCGAGGTGGACGACGAGGCGCTGGTGGTCGTCTACGACGCAGCCGCGACGAGCCCCGCGGCCGTCGAGGAGGCCGTGCGCTCAGGCGCGGAAGGCGCCCTGCCGGCCGCGTCGGTCCTGTGCCAGCGGGTCGAGGCGGGACCCGCAGCACCGGCCCTTCCCGGCTAGTTCGGCAATACCGTACCTTCTGGTACGGTTATTCCGAACCATGGCTGCGAACCCGTTCACGTTCGACCGTCCGCTCCCGGCCGACGAGCTCGTCGACCGCGTCGCCGAGCTCGAGCAGCTCCTCGCGATGGCGGCCGCGGGTCAGTCCGTCCGCCTCGCGGCACCCCGGCGCTACGGCAAGACGACGCTCATCAACGCCCTGGCCGAGGCGGCCTGGCAGGCGCACGAGATGGTCCCGACGGTCGTCGACCTCTCCGGGGTGACGACCCTCGACGACGTCGTCCTGCGCATCACCCGCGCCTACGAGCGCGGCCTGGACCGCGGCCGCACCCGCAGCGTCTGGCGGAGCCTGCGCCGCCGCGGGACCACGAGCGCCCAGGTCGGCGTGCCCGGCGTCGCGAGCCTCGGCGCCGGGGTCGCCGCGCCCGCCGCGTCCTCCTCCCTCGCGGCGCTGCACGACGCGCTCGAGCTCCCGGTGCGCGTGCACGAGCGCACGGGCCAGCGCTGCCTCGTCGTCCTCGACGAGTTCCAGGACCTCTTCACGGTCGCCGACGGCCTCGACGGCGTCCTGCGCTCCCACCTCCAGCACCAGTCCGCGAGCGCCTCCTACGTCTTCGCGGGCTCCCAGCCCTCCATGATGCGCGCGCTCTTCGGCGACCGCCGGCGCCCGCTCTTCGAGCAGGCCCGCGCGCTGACGCTCGAGCCGCTGCCGGCCGCTGACCTCGCCGACTTCGTCGAGGCGCGACTCGCGGCGGCCGGGCGGGACGGGCTGCTCGAGCTCGTCGACGGGCTCGTGGAGGTCTCCGCGGGCCACCCGCAGCGCGCGATGCTCCTCGCGCACATGCTCTTCGAGCAGGCCGACGACGACCCGGACGCCCTCCCCCACGCCGTCGCGGCGGCGCTCCGCGAGGCGGGCGACGGGCTCGAGCAGACCTGGCGCTTCCTCGGTGACGGCAAGCGGCGGGTGCTCGGCGCGCTCGCGGCCGGGCACCCCGAGCTCACGGGCAAGGCGGCGCTCGCGCACACGGGCCACGCCAAGGGCACCCAGGCCGGCATCCGCGACGCGCTCGCCGCGGACACCCTCATCACCCGCGACGCCGCGGGCGCCTGGCGCTTCGTCGACCCGTTCCTGGCGCTCTGGCTGCGCCAGGAACGGTGACGGGCGGCCCTACGCCGAGGCCGCCTCCTCCTCGAAGCGCGCCCGCAGGTCCTTCTTCGAGAACTTGCCGACGGACGTCTTCGGCACCTCGTCGATGAGCTCGACCCGCTCCGGGATCCACCACTTCGCGACCCGGCCGTTGAGGAACTGCTTGACGTCCTCGGCGCTCAGCGACGCCCCGTCCTTCGCGACGACGCAGGCGACGGGCCGCTCGCCCCACTTCTGGTCCGGGAGCCCGATGACCGCGGCCTCGGCGACGTCCGGGTGGGCCATGATCTCGTTCTCGAGCTCGACGGAGGAAATCCACTCCCCGCCCGACTTGATGACGTCCTTCGTGCGGTCGACGATGCGGATGTAGCCCTCGGGATCGATCGTCGCGACGTCGCCCGTCTGCAGCCAGCCGTCCTCCGTGACCGGGGAGCGCTCCTCGGCGTAGTAGCCCGCGGCGATCCACGGACCCCGCACCTGGAGCTCGCCCTGCGCCGAGCCGTCCCACGGCAGCACGTCGATCGTGCCGCTCTCGACGATGCGGCAGTCGACGAGCGGGGAGATGAGCCCGACGCTCGCGCGCAGGCCGGCGAGCTCGTCCTCGGAGCGGTCGACCAGCGTCGACTTCACCGTGGCGACCGAGCCGATCGGCGAGGTCTCCGTCATCCCCCACGCCTGCAGGATCGGCCGGCCCGTCTTCTCGCGGTAGCCCTCGGACAGCGCGCGCGGCACGGCCGAGCCGCCGCAGATGATGAGCCGCAGCGCGTCCAGGTCGCGCCCGTCGAGCTCGGGCAGCATCCCCATCCAGATCGTCGGGACGCCGGCCGCGATCGTCACCCGCTCCTCCTCGATGAGGGTCGCGATCGCCTTCGGGGAGAGGTCCGGTCCCGGCATCACGATGGACGCGCCGGCCATCGCCACCGCGTGCGCGAGGCCCCAGGCGTTCGCGTGGAACTGCGGGACGACGGGGAGCACGACGTCGCGCTCGGAGAGCGCGAAGGTGTCGGCGAGCATCGTCGCCATCGCGTGCAGCGTCATCGAGCGGTGGGAGTAGACGACCCCCTTCGGGTTCCCCGTCGTGCCGCTCGTGTAGCACATGGCCGCGGCCTGGTTCTCGTCCTCGATCGCCAGGTCGGCCACCGGCGAGGCGGCCGCGAGGAGCTCCTCGTAGTCGCGGATCCGGGGGTCGTCGGGGATCTCCGCGTCGGCACCGTCGTCCATCACGACGAAGGTCTTCACGGTCTCGAGCTGGTCGGCGAGCGGCCACAGGAGGGGCAGCAGCGAGCGGTCGACGAAGACGACCTCGTCCTCGGCGTGGTTCGCGACGTAGACGACCTGCTCGGGGAAGAGCCGGATGTTCAGCGTGTGGAGCACGCGGCCGGAGCACGGCGCCGCGAAGTAGAGCTCGAGGTGGCGCGCGGAGTTCCAGGCGAACGTCCCGACGCGGCCGTCCTTCGAGATGCCGAGGTCGTCGAGGACCCCGGCGAGGCGGCGGGTGCGCTCGGCCCAGGCGCCGTAGGTGATGCGCTCACGCCCCCCGCCGACCGTCGCGGTCACGATCTCCTTGTCTCTCCACAGGCGCTCGGCCCGTTCGAAGACGTGGGTGAGCGACAGCGGGACGTCCTGCATCAGACCCTGCACATGGGCTCCTCTCGGGGAATGTTCGACACGGTGTCGATCCTGCCAGGAGCGCGCTCCGCGTGCCTCGGACCTCCCTCGGCCCCGAACGTGTCGCAGGCGCCCGGGTCGCCCGGGCGGCGGCCCGCGTGGAACCGGGGGCGGCGCTGCGGCCCGCCTGTCCCGTGCCGTTCAACGCCCCTCCCAGGCGGCTCCCAGGACGCCCGTCCACACTTCCGTCCATGCACGAGCGCAAGCTGACCCGCCGCAACGCCGTCGCCGCCCTCGGCACCGTGAGCCTCGGAGGCCTCCTGGCCGCGTGCGGCGGCGAGGACGGCAGCACCGCCTCCGTGGCCTCCTCGACCGGGCAGACCGCCACCGTGGCCCCCAAGACGACGACCCCCGCGTCCACGGCGGAGCTCTTCGACGCGTCCGCGAGCTGCAGGCTGTCCACGGAGCTCACCGAGGGCCCGTACTGGTTCGACGTCGACGCGATCCGCTCCGACATCCGCGAGGACCGGGAGGGCACGCTGCTGAGGCTCGCGATCCGGGTGCGGGACGCGGCGAGCTGCGAGCCGATCGAGAACGCCGTCGTCGACATCTGGCACTGCGACGCGACCGGCCTCTACTCGGGCTTCGAGGCCGCGTCCACGGGCGCGCCGGGCGGCGGGGGCGGACCCACCGACGAGGAGACCTACCTCCGCGGCGCGCAGGTGACGAACGCCGAAGGGGTCGTGCGCTTCAAGACGATCTACCCGGGCTGGTACCGCGGGCGCACGACGCACATCCACGCGAAGGTCCACTTGGACAAGCGGACGCTGCTGACGACCCAGCTCTTCACCACGCGTGAGTGGGACGACCGCGTCTTCGCGGGCGATCCGTACGCGGGCGAGGACGGCCGCGACACCTTCAACGAGGGCGACGGCATCTTCACCGAGGACGGCGTCATGACGCTCTCGAAGCAGGAGGGCGGCGTGCTCGGCGTCATGACCTTCGACGTCCGGCGCTCCTGACGCCTCGGCCACCCCCCGGGCAGGTACCGTCCCCGGCATGAGCACCGTCCAGGCCCCGACCCGTCGACGCGCGATCTACGAGGACGACCACGAGGACTTCCGGGAGTCCTTCCGTCGCTTCCTCGCCAAGGAGGTCGTGCCGTTCTACGAGCAGTGGGAGAAGGACGGCATCGTCCCGCGCGAGGTGTTCGCGAAGGCCGGCGAGAACGGCTTCCTCGGCATGCAGGTGCCGGAGGAGTACGGCGGCGCCGGCGTGGGTGACGACTTCCGCTTCAACGCGATCATCGGCGAGGAGTGCTGCGCCGCCAACCTCGGCGGCTTCTCCGTCGGCATCACGCTGCACAACGACGTGTGCCTGCCGTATTTCCTCGAGTACTGCAACGAGGAGCAGAAGCAGCGCTGGCTCCCCGGGATCTGCGACGGCACGCTCATCACGGCGGTCGCGATGACCGAGCCCGGCACCGGTTCGGACCTGGCCGGCATCCGGACGAAGGCGATCAAGCAGGACGACGGCACCTACCTCATGGACGGCGCCAAGACGTTCATCACGAACGGCATCAACGCCGACCTCGTCATCACCGCCGCGAAGACCGACCCGACCCAGCGCCACCGCGGGCTGTCGATCTTCATCGTCGAGCGCGACACCCCCGGATTCGAGCGTGGCCGCAACCTCGAGAAGGTCGGCATGCATTCCCAGGACACCGCGGAGCTCTTCTTCGACGGGGCGCGCATCCCGGCGCAGAACCTCCTCGGGGAGGAGGGCCAGGGCTTCAAGTACCTCGTCTCGAACCTCGCCCAGGAGCGCCTCTCCATCGCCATCCTCGGCGTGGGCGTCGCGGAGGCCGCGCTGCAGGTGACGCTCGAGTACGTCAAGGAGCGCCAGGCATTCGGCCAGTCGATCGGCTCCTTCCAGGTCTCGCGCCACAAGCTCGCCGAGTGCCGCGCGGAGATCGACTGCGTCCAGGCGTTCGTCGACCAGTGCATGGCCGAGCTCGGCGAGGGCCGCCTCTCCCCCGAGCGCGCCGCCTCGGCCAAGCTCATCGGCACCGAGCTCCAGGGCACCGTCACCGACAAGTGCGTGCAGCTTCACGGCGGCTACGGCTACATGACCGAGTACGCCGTCGGCCGCATGTACGCCGACGCCCGGGTGACCCGCATCTACGGCGGCGCCAACGAGATCATGAAGGAGATCATCGGCAAGGGCCTCGGCGTCTAGCCGGGACGCCGGGATGCCGCGCGGTCTTCGCCGTCGTGCTCGCGGTGCTGTTCGCGCTCGCGCTCGAGGGCTGAGCGCGTCCGCTGCGCGATGATCCGGCGATGACCGCCCCGCTCACCGACCTGCTCGACCAGCTGCGCGCCTGCCGCTGGGTCGACCTCACGCACGCGTTCGCTCCCGGCATCCCGCACTACTCCGGCTTCCCGGACGAGGAGCGGACGGTCCTGTACCACTTCGACGAGGGCATCGGGACGCTGGGCAGCGGCTTCCTCGCGCACGAGTATCGGCACGTCGGACAGTGGGGCACGCACTGCGACCCGCCCGCCCACTTCGCCCGCGAGGGGCGCACGCAGGACCAGATCGGCATCGAGGAGATGCTGCTCCCGCTCGTGGTGCTCGACCTCGCGGCGGCCGCGGCGGCGGACCCGGACCTGTGCGTCGGGCCCGAGCACGTCGCAGCGCACGAGGCCGAGCACGGGGAGATCCCGCCGGGCTGCTTCGTCGCCGCCTCGTTCGGCTGGGCGGCGAAGTGGCCCGACGCGGACGCGATGTCGAACCGCGACGGGGACGGCATCGCGCACTCGCCGGGCTGGGGCGTCGAGGCGCTCAGGCTCCTGGTGGAGGAGCGCGGCGCCGTCGCCGTCGGCCATGACGTGACCGACACGGACCCCGGCGCCCGGGTCTCGCGGGGCGAGGTGCCCGCGGAGACCTACATCCTTGGCGCGGACCGCTGGCAGCTCGAGCTCATGGCGGCGCTCGACGAGGTCCCGCCGCGCGGGGCGCTCGTCGTCGCGACCTGGCCCAAGCCGCTCGGCGGGACCGGCTTCCCGGCCCGCGCCTTCGCGATCTGCCCTAGCTGACCCCGACGAGGTCGACGACGAAGACGAGCGTCTCGTCCGGCCCGATGACGCCGCCCGCGCCCTGCGAGCCGTACGCGAGGTGCGGCGGAATCGTGATGCGGCGCCGGCCCCCGACCTTCATGCCGGCGACGCCCTGGTCCCAGCCCGGGATGACCTGGCCGGCGCCGAGGCCGAAGCGGAAGGTGTCGCCGCGGTCCCAGGAGGCGTCGAACTGCTTGCCGTTCGCGTGGGAGACGCCGACGTAGTGGACCTCGACGGTCTGGCCGGCGGCGGCCTCGGCGCCGTCGCCGACGGTGAGGTCGTCGAGCTGGAGCTCGCTCGGGGCGGGGCCTTCGGGGACGTCGACGGTGGGCTTCTGGGATGCGGACATGCCGGGGACGCTACCCCGCGGGCGCGGGCGCCACACCGCTCGGGGCGCGGGGTAGGGTGCCGCGCCATGGGTCGAGGGAACGTCGGCGTCCTCGCCGTGCTGCTCGCCGGAGCCATCACCGCGGAAGCCGCCGCGGCGCCCCCGAAGGTGACGATCCGTCGCGACGCGCACGGCACGCCGCACATCGTCGCGAAGGACTTCCGCTCCATGGGCTACGGGTTCGCCCGGGCGCACGCGGAGGACAACCTCTGCGGCCGCTCCCGCACCCTGGTCGCGCGAGTTCGCTGACGCGCGGCGCATCGTGCGTCCTTGTTGCGCGTTCCGCAACGCCACCGCCTGAAAGGGGTCAGACCCCATTACGGTGTCAACCCGGTCGGAAGGCCGAGTCGCCGAACGGGTCGTCGCGCTCGTGGACCGCGGTGCGGAAGCCCGCCTCGGCGGCGCGCTGCTGGAAGGCGTGGCCCTCCGGGGTGTGGCGCGCCATGCCGTCGAGGAGCGTCCCGAGGGTCTGCGTCGCGTCCAGGCCCTGCGCCCGCAGGGACTGGTTCACGAGCAGCTTCATCATCTGCAGCTGGTTCTTCGGCATGAGCGCGATGCGCTGCACGAGCGCCTCGGTCCGCGCGTCGAGCTCCTCGGGCGCGGGCGCCTCGATCGCGAGGCCCCAGTCGAGTGCCTCGGTCCCCGTCAGGCAGTCCCCGGTGAAGAGCAGCCGCTTCGCGCGCTGCGGCCCGAGCCGGTGCGCCCACATCGACGTCGTCGGCGAGCCCCAGACGCGCGCGGGCGGGTATCCGATCCGCGCGTCGGCGGCGATGACGAGCAGGTCGGAGCAGAGCGCGAGGTCGGTCCCGCCGGCGACGCAGAAGCCGTGCACCCGGCACACGACGGGCTTCGAGCAGTCGAAGAGCGTCATGAACGCCTTGACGTTCCGCCCCATCATCGCCAGGTCGACCATCGGGTCCCAGGTGCCGGCCGGGTCGTGGTTCGCGACCTGCACCGCCGGGTCGAGCGGCGAGCCCGGCGGCGGCGCATCGCCCGAGAAGCCGCCGTCCGCGAGGCCCTCCGCGCTGTCGACCAGGTCGTAGCCGCCGCAGAACCCGCGCCCGTTCCCCGCCAGCAGCAGCACGTGGACCGCCGGGTCGAGGTCGGCCTGCTCGACGCAGGCCGCGAGCTCCGCGATGAGCTGCGCCGTCAGGCCGTTCCCCCGGGCGGGCCGGTCGAGGGTGATCCGGGCGACCCGCCCGTCCACCTCGTAGGTCATCGTCTCGGGCTCGCGCATCGCGCGAGCCTACGTCTCAGCGCTTCCTGTGGGCCCCGGTGAAGCGCTTGGGCAGCGGGACGGGCGAGAACTTGTCGGCGGCGGCGCCGACGAAGGCGCCCGGCTCGAGCTTCGCGGTGAGCGCGCGGAGCTCGTCCTGCTCCGCCGGGGTGAGCGAGCGCTTGCGGCGCACGAGGTCGGCGAGGCGCCGGGCCTCCCCCGGCCCGAGGCGCTGCACGTGACGCCGCGCGAGCAGCGCGACCTGCGCGATCGCGAGGACCTTGAAGAGCGGGAGCTGCTTGGCGACGCGGCCGGCGGCGGCGCGCTTGGCGAGGCGGAAGAGCACGTCCCGCTCCTGCCCGGCGGCCGCCACCGTCAGTCCTGCCGGGGCGGCGGGGAGGGCGGGAAGTGCACGCGGACCCGGAGGCCACCGAGCGCCTCGGAGTCCTCCAGCGCGACGTCCGCCCCGTGGTGCCCCGCCTGCTGCGCCACGAGCGCCAGCCCGAGCCCCGAGCCCGGCACCGTCGTGCCGTCGACCCGCGCGAACGGCTCGAACACGCGGCCGCGGTCGGCTTCGGGGATGCCGCGGCCGTCGTCCTCGACGACGAGGTCGGCCCCGTGGCCGTTCCCGGACAGCGCGACGCGCACCGTCCCACCGGGCCGCCCGTGGTGCGCCGCGTTCCTCACGAGGTTGTCCAGGACGAGCCGCAGGCCGGGCGCCCAGCCCTCGACCTCGACCGGGTCCTCGGGCAGCTCGACCTCGAAGCGCGTCCCCGGGTACCGCGCCCGGATGGCCTCGAGCGTGTGGTCGAGCTGCTCGGCGAGGTCCACCGGGGCGTGCTCGAGCGGCGCGACGTCGCCGCGCGCCAGCGCCTGCAGGCCGTCGAGGAGCGCGACGAGCCGCTGCTGCTCGCCCAGGGCGTCCTCCAGCAGCGCCGTGCGCTTCTCCACCGGGAGGCCCGGATGGCGATGGAGCGCGCTCAGGTTCGCCTGCACGCTCGTGAGCGGCGTGCGCAGCTCGTGCCCGGCGTCCGCGGCGAAGCGGCGGGTCGCCTCCAGCGCCCGCTCCCGGTCGGCCGAGGACTGCGCGAGGCGCGCGAGCATCTCGTCGAAGCTCTCCGCGAGCGCGCGGAGCTCCGCGGGGCCCTCGTCGGCCGGGATCCGCTGGTCGAGGTCCTCGCTGCCCGCGATCCCGTGCGTGAGCTTCCGCAGCCGCTGCAGGGGCCGCAGCAGCACGTTGGCGAACACGAAGGTGGCGACGACCGCGAGGAGCAGCGCGATGCTCCCGAAGAGCAGCAGGTTGCGGTCGAGCTCGCGCTGGCGGCGCTCGATGCGCTCCACGCGGGTGGCAGCCTCGATGCGCGCGAGGCCGCTGAGCGTCGGGTCGTCCACCGCGGCCGTGTACACGCGGTAGCGCCGGTCGCCCTGCGTGACGGTCCGCAGGCCCGCGCGCGGGGACACCGGGGTGCTGGGCGCGGTCCCGAGGTCCAGGAAGTCGAGCCCACCGACCTGGAGCCGGACCGACGTGCCCGAGGCCCGGAGCACGTCGTCGAGCTCGGTGCTGTCGAGCGGCACCTCCCGCTCGAGGGCGAGGAGCGCGTTGGCCTGGGTGATCTCGGCGGTGCGCTGGAGCCGGTCGTCGACCGTCTCGCGTTCGTTCCGCTCCACGTACCGCGATACGGACACACCGCAGACGACCAGGACCACGGTGAGGACGCCGGCGACGCCGAGCGAGAGCCGCGCGCGGAGGCTGCGCATGCGGTCGGAGCCCTAGGGCCGCAGCACGAAGCCGACGCCACGAACCGTGTGGAGCACCCGCCCCTCGCCGCCGGCCTCGAGCTTGCGCCGCAGGTACCCGACGAAGACGTCGGCGACGTTCGTGCCCGGATCGAAGGTGTAGCCCCAGATCTCCTCGTGCAGCCGCTTGCGCTCCAGCACCTCGCCGGGGTGGCGGAGGAAGAGGTGGAGCAGCTCGAACTCGCGGCGGGTGAGGCCGAGGTCGCGACCGCCGCGCCGCGCGGTCACCTCCTGTGGGTTCAGCTCGAGGTCGGCGACGGTCAGCGCCACGTCGGGGCCGACGGGGCGGCGGCGGAGCAGCGCGTGCAGCCGGGCGGCGACCTCCTCGAGTGCGAACGGCTTGACGACGTAGTCGTCGGCGCCCGCCTCGAGGCCCTTCACGCGGTCGTCGACCTCGTCGCGGGCGGAGAGCACGCAGACCGGGACGTCGTCGCCGCGGCCCCGGAGCTCCTTGAGCACCTCGAGCCCGTTGAGGTCCGGCATGCCGAGGTCGAGCAGGATCACGTCGGGCTTCTCCGTCGAGGCGGCGGCGAGGCCGGCGCGGCCGCCCGAGGCGGGCAGCACCCGGAAGCCCTCGAGCTCGAGCCCGGTCGCGACGGAGCGCCGGATGCCCGGGTCGTCGTCGACGAGCAGGACCAGCGGCCCCGCTCCCGCGTCAGCCACGCACGACCCGCTCGCAGTCGGGCTCGACCTTGTCGATCGCATCGGCGCGCACCTGGTCGTAGTTCGGGCCGCAGGAGATCTGGTCGAAGGCACCGTCGCGCGCCTGCACGATGTCGTTGCCCGCTCCGGCGACGACGGTGTCGCGGCCGGGGTCCGGCACGGTGGCGCTGACCCTGTCGTTGACGTAGATCTTGTCCGCGCCGCTGCCGCCGAGCACCGTGTCGGCGCCCACGCCGCCCTGAAGCGTGTCGTTGCCGCCGTCGCCCGAGATCGCGTCGTTCCCGGAGTCCCCCTGGATCGTGTCGTTGCCGCCGCGACCCGTGATGCGATCGTTGCCGCCCCGCCCGGCGAACCGGTCCGCGGACCCCGTGCCCGTGATCCGGTCGGCACGGTTCGTGCCGGTGCGCGTCGCGCCCCACGCGGTGGACGCCGCACTGAGCAGGACGAGGCAGAGGACGAGGAGGGTGCGGGCGCGCTGCATGGGCACACGATGACCGACGCGGGTGCGGATCGCCCGCCGTCGGCTCGTTCCTCACCAACATCTCACGAAGTGTGAGCTTTGTGTGAGAGGGGTGCCTGGTCCGGACTTCGCAGCGGCATGGTGCTCCCCGGCACGGCAACGCAACCAGGAGGACGCAGATGCTCGACTTGAGGAAGCACACGGTGGCCACGGTCGCCACGATCGGCCTGCTGGTCCCGGCCACGGCCCTCGCCGCGACGGTCGACGGTGGTCCCGGGAGCGAGCGGCTGCGCGGCACGAGCAGCGCCGACAGGATCGCCGGCGACGGCGGCAACGACCGGATCTTCGGCTTCGCCGGCGACGACGCCCTCAACGGCGGCTCCGGGAACGACCGCCTCTTCGGCGGCCAGGGCAACGACACGCTCGCGGGCGTCCAGGGCAACGACCTGCTCAACGGCGGCTCGGGCGACGACAAGCTCCTCGGCGGCGACTCCCGCGACCGCATCCACGGCGGCACGGGCAGCGACACCGCGGACGGCCAGAACGGCCGCGACCTCATGTCGGGCGGCGCGGGCGACGACGTCCAGTCCGGCGGCGCCGGCGACGACCTGATCTTCGCCAACGGCGGCACGGACACGTCCTGGGGCGGCGACGGCGACGACGTCCTCTGGGCGCTCGCGCGCTCCGACGTCAAGCCCGGCCCGAACGGCGAGACCGACACCATCGCCGACACGCTCGACGGCGGCAACGGCAACGACCGCTTCCGCACCCGCGACGGCGAGGCCGACAAGGTCACGTGCGGCGAGGGTGACGACCGCGCCCTCCTCGACACGGTCGACGTGATCACCGACGCGACCGCCGAGAACCCGAACGGCTCCTGCGAGCTCGTCGAGCGCAGGGCCCCCAAGGCCGGCGAGTCGAAGTCCGAGGACGCCCGGTCGGCGCCCGGGGAGCAGAAGGTCACCTCCTAGTCCCCCCTCCGATCCCGGGGATCGGCCCGGAGCCTCCCACGCTCCGGGCCACGAGGAGCCCGCTTCGGCGGGCTCCTCGCCGCTCCGGGGGGACCAGGGTCCACGGTGCCGGCGCGTCAGCGGGGCAGGTCCCTCTGACGCGCCGGGGGCACGAACGCCCCCCAACGGGTGAGTCGTGTGCCCCAACGCACTCCGTCCTCGGCGTCCCGCTGCCGATCATCCGGACGAGATGGACACCGGAGACCGCATCCCGCCGCACGACGACGAGCCGCCGCCCCTCGCGGACGCCGCCCTGCCCGGCGAGGTCTGCGCCTCCCGCGTGGTGTCCGCCGCGCAGGTCGTCTGCTCCTCCCAGGTCGCCTGCCCCCCGCGCCGCGAGCAGCCGCGGCCCCGCGCCTAACCCGGACCGAGCAGCCGGAGGGCGAAGAGCGTCGCGCTCACCGCCGTCGCGAGGTTGAGGCTCGACACCCCGGGCGCCATCGGCAGCGCGAGGCGGGCGTCCGCACGGGCCAGCAGCTCGTCCGTCAGCCCGTCGCGCTCCGTCCCGAACGCGAGGATCGCCCCCGGCGGCACCGCCCGGGGGTCGAAGCGCTCGCCGTCCGGGTCGAGCGCCAGCAGGGGCCGCGGCCCGGACGGGAGCTCCTTCAGGCGGTAGACCGGCAGCGCGAAGTGCAGGCCCGCCGAGCCACGCAGCGCGTCGGGGTGCCACGGGTCCTGCCGGCCCGTCGTCAGCACGCCGCCCGCACC
>JAOPZO010000229.1 GCA_025964065.1 Solirubrobacterales bacterium
AGCAGGAGCACGGAGGCGAGCAGCGGCAGGAGCGGACGACGGAACACCGCCCGCGATCCTGACGACCCCGCGCGCGGGGCGGGCCGGTGAGGTCGGGGGCCCGTTCGACGCCGGACGCCCGCCGCACGCACAGCGGGCGTGGGACGTGGCGCGGAAGGCACCGTTCCACGCCTGCTGTTCCCGACACGCACAGCGGGCGTGGGACGTGGCGCTTCGGCCCGCCCGCGCCTCGCGCCGCTCAGGCGGCGGAGGTGAGCGCGGGCGCCAGGCCGATGCGCGGGGCGTTCGGCGCGAGCAGCGGGCCCGTGCGGACGAAGGCCTCGACGTCGGCCGTGGTGAGGATGCGGCGCACGAGGTGCCCGGCGGCGACGGCGCGGTGGCGGAGGCCGTCCGCGTCGAGGTCGCGGCGCAGGACCCCGCCGGCCCCCATGACGGCGACCGCGAGGCGCTCGACCTTCAGGGGCACGGCGCGGTCCCAGGACACGATGGCCTGCAGCTGGCGCGGGTTGCCCGGGCGATCCGTGAGCAGTTCCAGCGCGCAGCCCTCGGGCGCGAGGGCGCGCCCGTCATGAGATCCGAGGTGGTCGCACAACGTCCGACCTGCTCTTGGATCCAGATCGAACACGAGTCCAGTCGTTCCCGCCATGCTCGACAGTGTTGAGCAAAAGGCAAGTCTGCGCAAGTCGTCCTCCAGAGTCTGGCCGATCGAACGATGCGCAAGTGCCCTCTCCAATAGAAAGGTTTTGCCTATGAGTACCTGCCGCGACGTCGATCGCGCGGCGGAGCATTGGGATTGGGGGCAGGTGCTGCGCTGGTGTGAAGTCGAGACGCGTCGGGTCCTCGGTTCCGGGTCGAGTGCCGACGATGCAGCCCAGGAGGCGGCGCTGCGTGCGTGGCGTCGGCACCACCAGTGCCGTTCCGTTCCGGGCCGGCGGGCGTGGGTCGCGATGATCGCGCGCAACGAGGCGCTGCGAATCGTCGCGGGGACGCGGCCGGAGGAGTCGATCTCAGATCAAGCGGAGCTCCCGTCTTCTGGGGGTGTGGGGATGGACACGGCGGAACGCCTGGACGTCTGGCGTGCCCTGGACGGCCTGGGCCCGGAGGAGCGGGAGCTCGTCGGGCTGCGCTACTGGATGGACCTGACGCAGGCCGAGGCGGCCAGGCGACTCGGCGTCCCCGAGGGGACGGCCAAGGTCCGGTTGCACCGGGTCCGCTCGACGCTGCGCGAGCAGCTCGTGGCGGCCTGACGGTGCGCTGCCCGTCACGGGCGGCAGATGGGACGGCAGATCGGGCGGCAGATGGGGCGGCAGATCATTCGGGCACCTCCTTCCGGGCTCGGGCGACGACGACGACTTTGTTGTGGGCGAGCTCGTCCACAAGGGGATCGAGCACCGCGCCATGGCGCTGGCCGCGCAGGGCGACGGCCTCCAGGCCCGCCTCGGCGAGCGCTTCGAGCAGCTCGGCCGGCGGGTGGTTGCGCTGGCGGTGCTCGGCGGTGGTGCGGGTCCACACCGGGCCGGCGGCGGAGAACGTGTCCACCGTGGCCTGGGTGCGGCCGCCCGCGGGGAGGTCGGCCGGGCCCGTGCCCCGCCAGACGATCACGTGCTCGCCCGTGTCGGTCGACCACGTCTCCGAGAACGTCTCGCGGTGGGTCCGCAGCGTGTTCACGTCGAACACGAAGAGGCCCCCGGGCGCGAGTTGCGCGGCGACCCCGCGGAACGTCGCGAGGACCTCCTCCGGCTCCAGGAGGTAGTTCAGCGAGTCGTCGATGCAGGTGACGAGGTCGAAGGCCCCGAGCACGGGAAGCGCCCGCATGTCGGCCTCGTGCACCGCGACCCCGGGCGCCTTCCGTCGCGCCTCCGCGCACATCGCGGGGGAGACGTCGGCGGCGGTGACCGCGAAGCCCTGCTCGAGCAGCGGCAGGAACGAGTTGCCCGTGCCGCACGCGAGGTCGAGGACCCGCTCGCCCCGGAGCCCGTGCTCCCGGGCCAGCGCGACGAGCCGCTCGAGCCAGATCGCGTAGGGGTACTCCGCCGTCAGGGCGTCGTAGGCCGGGGCGAGGGCGTCGTAGGCGGAGCGTGCCTCGGTGTCCAGTGTGGCGTGCATCGAGGGGTAGACCCACCCGGACCCCTACTTCGTTCCAACCGGTTTCAAACTGGCGCGTGCGAACTCTCTTTGGTTCAACGTCCGCTCGCGTTCTAGGGTCCCCACCACTCGGAAGGACTGGGCAATGGGAACGGAAACCACATGAGGATCACGAGCATCGACGACCCGCGGTACGTCAAGGCCCTCGGCCACCCGCTCCGGGTGCGGATCCTCGCGCTGCTCGAGGAGGAGACCTCCTCGCCCGTGCAGCTCTCGAAGAGGCTCGGCGCCTCGCTGGGCACGGTCGCCTACCACGTGCGCACCCTGCACGAGCTCGGGCTCCTCGAGGACGTGGGCACCACGCCGCGCCGCGGGGCCGTCGAGCACCACTACAAGGCGATCCCGCGCCCGCAGTTCTCCGAGGAGGCCTGGGAGGGGGCGTCCCCCGTCGCCAAGCAGGCGCTCACGGACGCGACGCTCATCCAGATCCTCGACTACTGCCGCATCTCCGCGGCCGCGGGCGGCTTCGACCGGGGCGAGGCGATCGTCACCCGCACCGCGCTCAAGCTCGACGAGCAGGGCTGGAAGGACCTCTCCGCGGCGTTCGCGACGGTCCTCGACCGCATGGACGAGATCGAGGGTCAGGCCGCGGCGCGCCTCGGCGACGCCGACGGCGCCCCCGCGCCCATGAACGTCGGCGCCGTCCTCATGCTCTTCGAGGCCCAGCGCTTCTCCGACCAGCCCGCGGGCGGGCTAGCGATCGGCCAGGCGAACGGCGCAGACGCGTAGCTCGCGCGGGGCGCCCGCCGCGCGCAGGCGCCGGCGCCGACCCGTGTCGAACGTCCCGGGGTCGAGCCGCTCGGCCACGGCGTCGGAGACGAGCACCTCGCCGCCGCCCGCCGCGTCGGCCACGCGCGCGGCGACGTTGACGTCGACCCCGAGGTAGTCCCCGCCGAGCTTCCGCGGCCGCCCGAGGTGCACGCCGGCGCGGAGCCGCGGCCGGTGCCCGGCGACCTCGAGGACGTCCACGAGCGCCTGCGCCTCGAGCGCGGCCTGCGTCGCGCGGCCCGGGTCGGTGAACGTCGCCATCAGGCCGTCGCCGAGCCGCTTGACGACGTGCCCGCCCTGGAACGCGATGCGGCCTTCCACGGCGCTCCCGACCTCCCGCAGCAGCACGAGCGCGGCCTCGTCACCGGCGTCGAGCGCCCACGAGGAGAAGCCGACGAGGTCCGTGAAGAGCAGGGAGACCTCGCGCT
>JAOPZO010000235.1 GCA_025964065.1 Solirubrobacterales bacterium
GCGGCGGCCGCGCGACCCCCGCCGGCCGCGGCGCCGGGGCGACGTGGACCTCGGGCACCCGCCAGGCCACGAGCGCCCCGAGCAGCGGCATGACCGCGCAGAAGACCCACACCGCGTCGTACGAGGCGAGCGCGAGGAGCCCTTCGCCCGCGAGCGGCCCGACGGTCAGCCCGCCCCAGATCGCGAGACCGAACAGCCCGATGGCCTGGCCGCGGCGCTCATCGGGCGCGAGGTCGACGATCCAGGTCGCCCCCGCCGTGAAGAGCCACCCGTCGCCCACCCCGAGGACGAGGCGCGCCGCGATGAGCCCGGGCACCCCGAGCGGCAGGAGGTACATCGCCCCGGCGACCGCCGAAACGCACAGGCCGACGACCACGACGGGGCGTCGCCCGCGCGCGTCGGCGAGGCGCCCGCCGATCGGCCGGCCCACGATCGCGGCGAACGCGAAGCAGCCGATCACGACGCCCACGGCGAGGTCGCCGGCGCCGATCGGCCCCTGGACGTACCGCGGCAGGACGGGCAGCGAGGCGCCGATCGCCAGGAAGCCCAGGAACGTCGCGCACCACACCCCGACGGACGCTGCGAGGGCGGGCCGGGCCGCGGCCCGGGCGCGCAGGCGGGCGACGGGGAAGACGGCGGCCATCGCGCTCCACGCTACCCCCGACCGGCGGGACAACGATGCCTCGAACACCTTGGCCGGGGGTATGAGCGCCGGGCCGTCATCGCCTGCGAGGATCGCCGCGCCCCATGCCAGAGCCCCTGATCGTGAAAGAGCCGACCGTCTACCGCCCGCCCGCCGGGTGCTTCGACGAGGTGTTCGGCCCGGGCGGGGTGCCGCACGAGCATGCGCGGCCGCTCGTCGCCGAGCTCGCGCGGATGGGGCCCGAGCAGCTCGCCGCCGCGGGCCGCCGCCGCGACGCGATCTTCATGCAGCAGGGCATCACGTTCGACGCGACGGGCGAGGACGGCCCGGTCAAGGACCGCCCGTTCCCGCTCGACCTCGTGCCGCGGATCATGCCCGGGGCGGAGTGGACGCAGATCAAGCGCGGCCTGGCCCAGCGCATCCGCGCGCTCAACCACTTCGTCGACGACGTCTACCACGGCCGGGAGATCGTCCACGCGGGGATCGTCCCGTGGAACCTCATCGTCTCGCGCAGCCACTTCGCGCGCGCCGTCCACGGCATCCGCCCGCCCGGCGGCGTCTACACCCATGTCGCGGGCTGCGACCTCGTCCGGGACTCCGACGGCTCCTGGAAGGTCCTCGAGGACAACGTCCGCACCCCGTCCGGGATCTCCTACGTCCTCGAGAACCGCGTCGCGATGACGCGCCTCGTGCCGAGCCTCTTCCAGAGCTACCGCGTCCGGCCCGTCGACCACTACCCGCAGCTCCTGCTCGCCGCCCTGCGCGCGGTCGCTCCGTCGACCGACGAGGAGGCCACGGTCGTCGTCTGGACCCCCGGGCCGATGAACTCGGCCTACTTCGAGCACGCGTTCCTCGCGCGCCAGATGGGCGTCGAGCTCGTCGAGGCGAGCGACCTCGTCGTCCGCGACGACGTCCTCTACATGCGCACGACGAGCGGGCTGCAGCGCGTCCACTCCGTCTACCGCCGACTCGACGACGACTACGTCGACCCACTTGAGTTCAAGCCCGAGTCGCTCCTGGGCGTCCCGGGCCTCGTGCGCGCGTACCGCGCGGGCACCGTCGCGGTCGCGAACGCCTTCGGGACGGGGGTCGCCGACGACAAGGCGATCTACCACTACGTCCCCGAGATGATCCGGTTCTACCTCGGGGAGGAGCCCATCCTCGACAACGTCAAGACGTACCTCCTGAGCGACCCGGCGCAGCTCGAGTACGTTCTTCCGCGGCTCGACCAGCTCGTCGTCAAGCCCACGAGCGAGTCCGGCGGCAAGGGCGTCTTCATCGGCCCGAGCACCCCGGCCGAGGAGCTCGCGGCGCTCGCGGAGGTCCTGAAGGCGCAGCCCGGCAAGTGGATCGCCCAGGAGGTCGTGAAGCTCTCGACGGTCCCGACCTCCGGGCTCGACGGGACCATCGCCCCGCGGCACGTCGACCTGCGGCCCTTCGCGGTCTTCGGCGAGACGATCAAGATCGTGCCGGGCGGCCTCACCCGCGTCGCGATGCGCGAGGGCTCCATGATCGTGAACTCCTCCCAGGGCGGCGGCTCCAAGGACACCTGGGTGCTCGAGGACGGCGTGGACACGGACCGCGCGGAGCCCGACCACGCGACGCCGCAGGTGCTTCCGAGCCTCCCCGACCTGCAGTACGGCGGCTGGAGCGACCAGCAGCAACAGCAGCAGCAGGCGTACACCCACGTCGTGGAGGAGGAGGCCTGATGCTCGCGCGCATCGCCCACGAGCTCTTCTGGCTCGGCCGCAACATCGTGCGCGCAGAGCACACCGCGCGCATGCTCGACGGCGTCTTCCAGGCCGACCTGCAGGGCCGGCCGGACGACCCGAACGGCGTCATGCTCTCGTGGGGCTCGATCCTCGCGATCATGGGCGGCGTCCCCGAGGGCGGGGAGCCCATCCGGCCCCGCCGCGACGACGTGCTCGCCGCGCTCACGCTCGACCCGGAGAACCCGGCCTCGGTCATCGCCTGCACCGCTCGTGCGCGCGAGGGCGCCCGCACGGTCCGCGACGTCCTCTCCGCGGAGATGTGGGAGGCGATCAACACGACGAACCTCACGCTCCTCGAGGGCGACCTGAGCGCCCGGCTGCGCACCGGGCCCTACTCCGTCTACCAGTACGTGAAGGAGCGCTCGGCGCTCTTCTGGGGCCTCACGAGCCGCACGATGCTCCGCGACGACGCCAGCGCCTTCCTGCGCGCCGGCGGCCGGCTCGAGAGTGCCGACATGGTGCTGCGCATGCTCCGGGTCGCGCTCCCACCGGGTCGCGTGGACGGGGACGGGATCGACGACGCCGCGGCCGTCCGCGACGGCCAGGCGCTCGCGCTCCTGCAGGCCGTGGGCGGCTTCCAGGCCTTCCGGCGGGCCGTGCAGGCCCCGCCGGACGCGCTGCCCGTCGGCCGTTTCCTGCTCTACGAGCAGAACTACCCGGACTCCGTGGCCGCCTCGGTCCACTACGCGCTCGACGTGCTGCAGAAGGCCGACACGAACCCGCGGACCTCCGAGCCCATCCTGCGCCTGAGCCGCCTGGGAGCCGACCTCGAGTTCCGCGCGCGGACCGACGACGGCCTCGCGGGTGACCTCTCCAACGTCTGCGCCTCCGTCCAGCGCGAGCTCGCGCTCGTCGACGGCGACATCGCCCTGCGGTACTTCGCGGGGGCGGGAACGACCGCGGGAGCCGTCCACGCATGACCTCCCCCCACGCCAAGGCCGTCCGATGAACTTCCAGATCCGCTTCCTCACCGAGTACCGCTACGACCAGGCGGTCACGGACAACCTCAACGCGCTCCGGGTGCGCCCCGCGACCACCAGCGCGCAGCGCGTGGACGACTTCCACGTCCGCATCGACCCCGAGACCCGCCTCCACCGCCACACGGACTACTTCGGCACGGAGGTCATCGAGTTCGGGATCCCCAAGCCCCACGAGGCGATGACGATCGACGTCCGCGCCCGCGTCGTGACCTCCCAGAAGCCCTACCCGGAGGAGGCGAGCTGGGAGGCCGTGCAGTCGCCGTCCTACGTCGAGGCCGCCGGGGAGTTCCTCATGCCCACGGGGACCGAGCCGCCCGACGAGCTGCTCGCCGACCTCGACGCCGTCGCCCGCGCGAACAGCCCGCTCGCGACCCTCCTGCTCCTCTGCGAGCTCATCCCGGACCGCTTCGAGTACAAGCCCGGCACGACGTACGTCGGCTCCACCGTCGAGGACCTCATCCACGGGGGCGCCGGCGTCTGCCAGGACTTCGTCCACCTCGCCCTCATCCTCCTGCGCCGCCAGGGCATCGCCGCCCGCTACGTGAGCGGCTACCTCTGGGCGGCGCCCCAGGACGGCGGCTCGGACTCCGTCGAAGTCGACACCCACGCCTGGGTCGAGGCGCTCCTCCCGGCGAGCGGCGGCCGCGGCGAGCCCGTGTGGGTCGGCGCGGACCCGACGAACCGGATCCTCGCGACGGAGTCGCACGTGAAGATCGGCCACGGGCGCTTCTACGCCGACGTGCCGCCGATCAAGGGCGTGTACCGCGGCGCCGCCGACGCGGAGCTCGAGGCGGCCGTCTCGATGACCCGGCTCGACCCCGCCACGAGCGCCCGCGCCTAGGCGGGCCCTGGAGCTGGCCTACCAGGACGCCCGGACGGGCCGGGGGCGCTACCATCCCGGGTCGATTCGCGCCGCGGCGGGCTCTGATGCCTGCCCTGGGCCGTGTCTCGTGTCCCTTCCCTCGCCGACCGGGAGCCCACATGGCCCGCGGAGACGTGCGCATTGCAGTGACCCTCGCCTGCGAGGACTGCAAGCGCCGCAATTACCAGACGAACAAGTCCAAGCGCAACAACCCGGATCGCATCGCTCTGCGGAAGTTCTGCAAGTGGTGCCGGGCGCACACGAGCCACCGGGAGACCCGGTAGCCCGCGATGGCGCGCAAGCGGCCTGAAGACGAAGAGCAGGATCCGATCCACCGCGAGAACGTGCCGGGGGAGCTCGACCATGCCTCCGGGCAGGTGGACGAGTTCGAAGCCGGCATCGTCAGCGGTGCGGACGGCGAGGTGGCCGACCCGGCCACGGACGCCGAGCTCGCCCGTCAGGCCGCAGCCGCCGCTCCTGCGGGGGTGAGCGTCCGCGGGTCCGCGGGCCCCGAGAAGACCAAGGGCGGCATCGGCCGCTTCCCGGCCTTCGTCAAGGCCTCCTGGGCGGAGCTGCAGCGCGTGCAGTGGCCCGACCGCCGCCAGGTGGGCCAGGCCACCGCCGTCGTCCTCGGGTTCGTCGTCATCGCGGGGGCCTACCTCGGCCTCGCCGACGCGGCCGCCCAAGAGTTCGTCGACTTCATCCTCTAAAGGACTTTCCGCATGTTTCGCTGGTACGTCGTCAACACCTACTCGGGGCACGAGAACAAGGTCAAGCAGAACATCGAGCACCGCGTGACCTCGCTCGGCCAGAAGCGCCACCTCCGCCAGATCGTCGTCCCGACCGAGACGGTGACGGAGATCAAGGACGGCCAGAAGGAGTCCAAGGAGAAGCGGACCATGCCGGGCTACGTGCTCGTGAACATGGAGCTCAACGAGGAGAGCTGGTCGCTGGTCAAGAACACCCCGGGCGTGACCGGGTTCGTCGGGGCGTCGAACGAGCCCGTCCCGCTCACGCAGCCCGAAGTGGACCGCCTCCTGCACCGCGCGGACGCCACGGCGACGAAGGCCCCCACCCGGGCGCAGTTCACCATCGGCGAGTCGGTCAAGGTCGTCTCCGGGCCCCTGTCGGACTTCTCCGGCGAGATCTCCGAGATCAACCAGGACGCCGCCAAGCTCAAGGTGCTTGTGTCAATCTTCGGCCGCGAGACGCCGGTCGAGGTTGGCTTCGACCAAGTCAAGAAGATCTAGGAAGAAAGCCACACCATGGCCAAGAAGGTCCTCACCACCATCAAGCTCCAGTCCCTCGGCGGACAGGCGACCCCGGCCCCGCCGGTCGGTCCCGCGCTGGGCCAGCACGGCATCAACATCATGGAGTTCTGCAAGGCGTTCAACGCGCAGACCCAGGCCGATGCCGGCACGGTCATCCCCGTCGTGATCACGGTCTACGAGGACCGCTCGTTCACCTTCGTCACCAAGACGCCGCCGGCGGCCGTGCTCATCAAGCAGGCCATCGGGCTCGAGAAGGGCTCCGCTGAGCCCCACACCAACAAGGTCGGCACGATCACGGACGCCCAGATCCGTGAGATCGCCGAGAAGAAGCTCAACGACCTCAACGCGAACGACGTGGACGCGGCGGCGAAGATCATCGCCGGCACCGCGCGCTCCATGGGCGTCACCGTCGAGGGCTAAGGAAGAACTCATGGCGAAGCACGGAAAGACCTACATCTCGGCGCGCGAGCGCGTCGACCGCGAGCGCGAGTACGAGCCGGCCGAGGCCCTGGCGCTCGTCAAGTCGCTCAAGCGCGCGTCCTTCAACGAGTCCGTCGAGGTGCATGTCCGCACCGGGCTGAACGTCCGCCACGCGGACGAGCAGCTCCGCGGGACGATCGCGCTCCCGAACGGGCTCGGCAAGGAGGTCACGGTGGCCGTTTTCGCGCAGGGCGCGAAGGCCGCCGAGGCCGAGGCCGCGGGCGCCGACATCGTCGGCGCCGAGGACCTCGCCAAGCGCGTCGAGGAGGGCTTCACCGACTTCGACATCGCGATCGCGACGCCCGACCTCATGCCGCTCGTCGGTCGCCTGGGCCGCGTGCTCGGCCCGCAGGGCAAGATGCCGAACCCGAAGGTCGGCACCGTGACCATGGACGTGGCGAGGGCCGTCACCGAGTCCAAGGCCGGCAAGGTCGAGTACCGCACCGACCGCACCGCCATCGTCCACCTGACGATCGGCAAGACCGACTTCGACGACCGCGCGCTGCTCGAGAACTACGCCGCCGTCATCGACGAGCTGATCAAGGCCAAGCCTTCCGCCGCCAAGGGGAAGTACATCCGCACGATCACGCTCGCGTCGACCATGGGCCCTGGCGTCAAGGTCGACCCCACCCGTACCAAGGACCTCCTCGAGGAGAGCGCCACGCCGGCTGCGGCGTAACGCACTCCTACGAGGCCACCGAAGACCTCGGGCTGCCGGTTCGCGCTGACGCGCGCCGCGGAAGTCCCGACAAGGAGGCCAGTTGAACCGAGACGAGAAAGCCGCGGTGATCGATGAGATCGCCGACCAGATCCGTGGGTCCGAAGCCGTGTTCGCGGTGGACTACCGCGGGATCTCCGTGCCGCAGGCCGCCGAGCTGCGCGAATCGCTGCGTGGTTCCGAGTCGACCCTCCGGGTCACGAAGAACACGCTGACGGTCCTCGCGGCCGACAAGGCCGACCAGGAGGCCCTCAAGGCCTTCCTCGCCGGCCCGACCGCCTTGACGTTCGTCAAGGGCGACGTCGCTGCTGCGGCGAAGTCCCTCGCGGACTTCCAGAAGGCCCAGCCGGACCTGCTGCCCTTCAAGGGCGGCACGCTCGATGGCGTGGCGATCGACGCGGCGCAGATCAGCGCGCTCGCGAAGCTCCCCACCCGCGACGTGCTGTACCAGCAGCTCGTGGGCATCGTGGCGTCGCCGATCTCCGGCCTCGCCCGCACCCTGAACGCGCTGATCGGCGGGCTGGCCATTCAGCTCGGGCAGATCAACGAGAAGAAGCAGTCGGGCGAGATCCCGGCTGACGCGGATCCGGCTTCGGCCGCGCCCGCTGCCGAGGCGGCCCCGGCCGCCGACGCCCCGACGGACGACGCGGCTCCGGCCGCCGAGGCCAACGACGACCAGGACGCCGAGGCCCCCGTGGCCCCGACGACCAGCGACGCCCCGGCCGAAGGCGCCGACGACGCATCCGCAACCCCCACCGACTCCCAGGAGAACTGAACATGGCTACCAGCACCGACGCATGGATCGACGAGCTCAAGAGCATCTCCGTCCTCGAGCTCTCTGAGCGCATCAAGGCCCTCGAGGAGACGTTCGGCGTCTCCGCGGCCGCGGTCGCGGCCCCGGCCGGCGGCGGCGGTGGCGGCGACGCCGCTCCGGTCGAGGAGGAGTCGACCACGGCCGACGTCATCCTCACCGCCTCCGGCGACAAGAAGATCCAGGTCATCAAGGTCGTCCGTGCGGCGACCGGCCTCGGTCTCAAGGAGGCCAAGGCCCTCGTCGACGCCGCGCCCGGCCCCATCAAGGAGGGCATCGAGCGCGACGAGGCCGAGAAGCTGAAGGCCGAGCTCGAAGAGGCCGGCGGGTCCGTCGAGCTCAAGTAGCTCGCTTCGGCATCCGTGCCGGTCGGAGGGCGTCCCGTGAGGGGCGCCCTTCGGCGTTCCGGGGCGGTTCGGCGCTCTGCGGTCACGGCTCGCCGTTCGACGCCGCTGCGTGCCCCGCGGGCGGGGCACGCAGCGTGATCCCCTTCGAAGCCCTGTGCCCCCGGGGCGGCGTGGCGCTCGGGTTCCCCGACGCGGAACCGGGGCACCTCGCGTGCCACTGCCGGGACGGCCTGGGAGCAGCCCGCGTAGGCGACCTCGGCGCGGTGCGGCTCACCCGCGCCTTCCGCGGCGACCCGGCCCGTGACGTGCGGGCGGCGCTCGGCTAGAAGACGCCGTACTGGCGGACGAGCCGCCGCAGCGGCTCGCGCTCGAACAGCAGCGCGGCGAGGCCCTGCTGGATCTCGCGGCCGAGCCGTCGGCACTCCTGGAAGACGGGGTCCTCCCGGGCGTCCGCGCGCGAGAGCCCCTCGAGGACCGCGCGGCGCTCCGGGTCGTCGAGGAGGTCGAGGAAGCGGTCGTAGGCGCCCAGGGTCCGGACGCCCGCGTCGACCGCGTCGTACTGGAGGAACGCGGCGGCGATCCGGTCCGTCGGCGGCTGCAGGAGCTGCTCGAGGAGCAGCGCGGGCGCGTCGTCGGCCGTCACGTGGTGGCACTCCAGCAGCGGGAGCAGGCCGCCCGCGAACAGCATGGTGCGGGAGGTGCGGAGCTTCGCGTGGCGCAGGGCCCACTTGCCGTCGTCGCCCGCGCGGGCCTTCGCCTCGAAGTCCACGGCCACCGTGCGCCAGTAGCGGATCACGTCGTTGAGGAGGAAGCGCGGGGGGCGGCGGTCGCGGCGCTCTCCGCCGAGGTACGCGTCGAGGAGGCGGGCGAGGACGCGGCGGTGCACGTCGGGCCCGAGCAGCGGTGCGCTCTCCAGCAGCACGAGCATCCGCCGCGTGAGGACGCGGTTCGAGTCCTCCTGCAGGCCGATGGTCGCGAGCTCCTCGACCGTCACGACGTCGTCGAAGGTGCCCTGGGCGCCGCTCGCCCCCGCGAAGGCGGGCTGCAGCTCGGCGACGCGCGGGCGGAGGCCGGGGCGCCGGACGCCCGTGGTGACGACGAGCACGTCGTCGTCCGAGCCGCTCGTGAGCTCCCCGCGGCCCCACGAGCCGAGCAGGACGACGGC
>JAOPZO010000294.1 GCA_025964065.1 Solirubrobacterales bacterium
CCCGGCGCGCGGCGCGCGAGGAGCCGGCCGCGAAGGCTCCGGGCGCGACGCCCGAGGGCGCGGACGCGCCCGTCGTCATCCCCAAGACCGGCGGGCCCGTCGGCGAGCTGCTCGAGAAGATCCTCCCGGACGTGCCGCTGCCCGGGGCGCCGGCCCCAGGTGGCGCCCCGACCCCGCCCGCGGGCACCGAGGTCCTGCTCGACTACCTGATGGGAGCGGGATGAAGCGCCGCTCGAGCTCCTCGATCGTCGCGAACCCGGTGCTGGTCGGCGCGGTCACGACGCTCGTCGTCGTCATCGCCGTCTTCCTGGCCTACAACGCCAACAGCGGGCTGCCGTTCGTCCCGACGACCCAGCTGAAGATCCAGGTCTCCAACGGCGCGAACCTCCTGCCGGGCAACGAGATCCGTGAGGGCGGCGAGCGCATCGGCCTCGTCAGCGAGATGCGTGCCGTGCGGCTTCCGGACGGGACGGTGGGGGCGGAGGCGACGCTGAAGGTCGACAAGAAGGCCGGCGCGATCCCGACGGACTCGACGATCAGCCTGCGGCCCAAGTCGGTGCTCGGCCTGAAGTACGTCGAGCTGACGCGGGGACGGGCGACCTCGACCTTCTCGGACGGGGAGGTGCTGCCCGCGACGCAGACGCGGTTCCCCGTCGACCTCGAGGAGTTCTACCGGATCTACGACCGCCCGACCCGGGCGGCGATCCGCGAGAACCTCCGCGGCACGGGCGACGCGCTGACCCAGCGCGGTGCGGCGCTGAACGAGGCGATCGAGGGCCTGCCGCGGCTTCTGCGGGGCCTCGAGCCCGTCGCCCGCACGCTGGCCGACCCCACCACGAACCTCCCGCGCTTCTTCCGCGAGCTCGGTGACGCCGCGCGCGTCCTCGCGCCGGTCTCCGACCGCTACGCGAACCAGTTCACCGCGGCCGCCGACACCTTCGAGGCGTGGTCGCGCGATCCGGACGCCCTCCGCGCGACGGTCCGCAAGGCGCCGCCGACGCTCGATGCGGGCATCCGCTCGTTCCGGGTGCAGCGTCCGTTCCTGCGCGACACCGTCCGCCTGGCCACCGCGCTGGAGCGGGCGAGCGCGGTCCTGCCGAGCGCGCTGCCGCCGATCACCCGCGCGCTGCGGACGGGCATCCCGATCAACCGGCGCATCCCGCCGGTCAACGCCGAGCTCGAGAAGACGTTCGTGGCGCTCGACGGCCTCGTCCGCGACCCGCTCACGGGCATCGCGCTGCGCGGCCTGACGCGGACGGGCGACATCCTCAACCCGCTGCTGCGCTTCGTCGGGCCGAACATCACGGTCTGCAACTACTTCAACTACGCCTGGACCCATGCGGGCGAGCACCTCTCCGAGCCCGACCCGACCGGCAGCTCGCAGCGGACCCTGCTCAACCAGGCCTCGCGCCCCGTCGACCCGACCGCGCCGAGCCTCGCCTCGATCGGCGCCCGCACGCCCGTCAACGGCGAGCCGACCATCTCGGGCGTGCCGATGAACTTCCACACGAACGTCTACTCCGCCGCCATCGACCGCGAGGGCGACGCGGACTGCGAGTCGGGCCAGCGCGGGTACCTCACCCGGCTCAACACGTTCGGCGACCCCAGGTTCAAGACGGTCGTCGACCCGCACATCCCGGGCAACCAGGGCACGACCTTCACGGGCCGCGCGCGCGTGCCCGCCGGGCAGACGTTCACCCGCGCGCCGCAGTCCGGCCCGCGGGTCCCGGAGGGGCTCGACCCGTGAGGCGCGTCGGCGGCAGCCGCATCTCGAACCTCGCCGCGGGGGGCCTGACGCTCGTGCTGGCGGTCCTGGCCGTCTTCTTCGGCTTCACGAAGACGAACCCGTTCGCCGACGAGCGCGAGGTCCGCGCCGCGTTCACGGACGTCGCCGGCCTCAAGAAGGGCGCGCCGGTGCGGATCGCGGGCGTGAACGTCGGCAAGGTCGCGGAGGTCGCCTCCCCTGGGCGGGGCGTCGGCGGGGCGATCGTGACGATGCGCCTCAAGGACACCGGGCTTCCCCTGCACAGCGACGCGACCTTCAAGGTCCGGCCGCGGCTCTTCCTCGAGGGCAACTACTTCGTCGACGTCAGCCCGGGCTCGCCGGGGCGGCCGCTGCTGGCCGAGGACGGCCTCGTCCCGGCGAGCCAGACGAAGGCGCTCGTCTCCGTCGGGCAGGTGCTCTCCGTGCTGCAGCGCGACACGCGCGAGGACCTGCGCTCCGTGCTGCAGGAGCTCGGCACGGGCCTGCGGAAGGGCGGGCGCGGCTACAACCGCTCGCTCCCGTTCCAGGCGCCCGCCTTCAAGTACTCCGCGATCGTCAACGAGGCGACCCTCGGTGAGGACCCGGACGGCCGCGCGCTCTCCCGCTACGTCGCCTCCGCCGGGGTCGTGGCCGACGGCCTGAACCGGGACCCCGCGGCGCTCAAGGGCCTCGTGAGCGACTTCGCGACGACGGCCGGCGCCTTCGCCTCCGAGCAGCGGAACCTCGGTGCCGCGATCGACGAGCTCCCCCGCACCCTTCGGATCGGGCGGACCGCGCTCGGCTCGCTCAACCGGGCGTTCCCGCCGCTGCGCCGCTTCGTCGCCGCCTACCGGCCGGCCGTGCGCACCTCGGGCCCCGCGCTCGACGCCCAGCTGCCGCTCGTGCGCCAGCTGCGCCGGCTCGTCGGCAGGCCGGAGCTCCAGGGCCTCGTGACCGCGCTGCGCCCCGTCGTGCCGGACCTCGTCGAGCTCAACCGCGACGGGATCGAGCTGCAGGAGGAGCAGCGGCTGCTCGCCTCCTGCCAGACGGAGGTCGTCCAGCCCTGGCAGAACGACTCGATCCCGGACGGGATCATCCCCGCCAAGGGCAAGGTCTTCCAGGAGGGCGTGCGGTGGCTGCCCGGGATCGCGGGCGAGAGCCGCTCCTTCGACGCGAACGGCCAGTACATCAAGACGACCGCCGACGGCGCGAACTTCGCGACCGCGACGGGCGACGGGCGCTTCTTCCTGACGGGCTCGCCGCTGCAGGGCGTGCAGCCGCAGAAGGCGCGGAAGGACCCGCCGCTCCGGCCCGACGTGCCGTGCGAGACGCAGGAGAAGCCGAACCTCGCCGGCGGCGTGCAGGCGCCGCCGCCTGCGCAGCGGGTGCGCCAGGACGCCCCGGGCGCCGCGGCGC
>JAOPZO010000295.1 GCA_025964065.1 Solirubrobacterales bacterium
GGGTGCCGCGGCAGCAGGCGGTGCGGCGGGGCTCGGCTCGGCGACGGGTGGCGCGGGGCGGGGGGCGGGCGCCTCGTCCGGCCAGTGGCCGTGCGCGTCGAAGTAGTCGCGGGCGGCGTCCTCCTCGTCCCGGTCCTTGTCGTTGTCGAGGCCGACGCGGAACAGCACGTTCATGAGCCAGATGGAGAGTCCCGCCCCGATGATCCCGGCTCCGCCCTCCAGGGCGATCTCGCTGAAGTCGCCGACGACGATCACGACGACGCCCGCGACGGTGACGATGACCGGGAGCCAGATGCGGACGAATCGGAGCATGGTCTGATCATGCCCGGTCCACCCCGAACCCGTCCCTCCCGTGTCCCGGCGTAGGCTCCGGGGGTGGCCGTCCGTACCCGCCTGAGCGTCGAGGCGCGCCGCGAGCAGCTCATCGCGCTCGGGGAGGAGCTCTTCGCCGCGCGCCCGTTCGACGAGGTCTCCATCGACGAGATCGCCGCCCGCGCGAAGATCTCGAACGGCCTGCTCTACCACTACTTCGGTTCGAAGCGGGACTTCTACGTCGAGGTGGTCCGGGCGGCCGTGCAGGGGTTGCGCGCCGTGACGGCGATCCCGGACAGCGTGCCCGAGCCCGAGCGGAGCGTCCGCTCGCTCGACGCGTACCTCGCCTACGTCGAGGCGCACGCTCCCGGCTACCTGCAGCTGATGGGCTCCGGCGGGGGCGCCGACCCGGAGGTCGCGGGGATCGTCGACGCGCTGCGCGAGGAGTTCGCCGCGCGCATCCTCGAGGGGCTCCGGCGCACGGGGCTCGAGTGGGCGGCGGGCGACGCGCCGCCGCTGCTCCGCGGGGCCGTGCGCGGGTGGGTCGGGATGGTCGAGCACGCGAGCCTCGACTGGGTCGCGCACCGTGACGTGCCGCGGGCGGCGCTCGCCGAGCTGCTGCAGGCCGTGCTCGTGTCGACGGTGCAGGCCGCGCTCACCGCCGACGCGCCCGCCCGCGACTAGCGCCGCGGGCGCCCGGGCACGCCTCGGGCATGTCCGACATCGAGACCACCGTCCTGGGCGCCGACGCCCCCACCGGCGAGCGCGGGGAGACGCTCCTCGCCCGCACCGCGAAGGTCGCGCTGCGGCTCTGGGAGGGCGAGGACGCGGGCGAGCGGAACCCCGAGCACGCCAACGACTACGACTACGTCGCGTACGTCCTCTCGGGCGCGCTGCGGGTGACGATCGGCGACGCCTCGGCGGTCGAGGTGCGCGCGGGCGACTCCTACGCGGTGCCCGCCGGCGTCACGTACTCCTTCGAAGTCACGGAGACCGCGAAGGTCGTCGAGGCGGTCGCGCCGGGCGACGCGGTCTAGGACCCTCCCGTCGAAGGGTGGGCCTGCGGGTCCGCCCCCACGAGCTCCCGCGCCTCGGCCGCGCTCCGCACGCCGCGGCCGAAGACGACGGCGCCGTCCTGCAGGCGGAACACCCAGATCACCGGGATGCGCAGCTCCTCCGGGTTGCCCCGCAGGCGGCCGACGGCGACCCCGAAGCACACGACGCCGGTGCCGGCGACCCGTGCGTCGGTCGCCTGCAGGTCGAGGACGTCCCAGGCGCGGGCGGCGTCCTCGAAGAACGCGAGCATCCCCTCGTGCCCGACGTACGGCTCGCTGCGACCCACGGCCTCCGCGGTCCCCTGCGGCCAGAACCGGCACGCGGGGTGCACGACCGAGCGCATCCGCTCCGGGTCGCGATCCGCGAAGGCGGCGAAGAACTCGCGCACGACGGCGGCCGCGTCCATGCCCCGAGCCTAGACCTGCGCGGGGCGCAGCGCGACGTCCATCCGTCCGGCGCTCACGCCCGGACTACGGCCCGGCGTTCGCCGGGCGCTTCCCGAGGGTGACCCCGACCTTCTCGAGGTTGCCCGCTCGGCGCACCTGAAGCTCGACGCGGTCGCCGGGCGCCTTGTTCGCGATCGCGCTCGAGACGTCCTCGGGGGAGCCGACGCGCTTGCCGTCGATCGCGACGATCACGTCACCGCCGGAGCCGCCGAGGAACGCGGGGCCGCGCACGCCCGCCGCGGAGGCGGGACCGCCCGGACGGACCTCGGCGACCTGCGCCCCGGCGCTGCCGTCGGTGGGCGGCGCGGTGGAGACGCCGAGGAACGGGCGCTCGACCTCCTTGCCGGTGCTGAGGGTCGGGACGACGTCGCGCACGGTGTTCGCGGGCACGGCGAAGCCGATGCCGACGTTGCCCTGCGAGCCGGCCGTGGCGATCTGCGAGTTGACGCCGACGACACGCCCGCGGGAGTCGAGCAGCGGGCCGCCCGAGTTGCCCGGGTTGATCGGCGCGTCGGTCTGGATGACCTTGTCGATCGAGAAGTTGTTGGGGGCGGTGATGGAGCGCCCGACGCCCGACACGATGCCCGAGGTGACGGTGCGGTCCAGGCCGAGGGGGAAGCCGATGGCGACCGCGAGGTCCCCGACGCCGACCTTGTCGGAGTCCGCGAGCGGGAGCGCCTTGCGGCCCTTGAGCGCCGCGGGGTCGACCTTCAGCACCGCGAGGTCCGAGGACTCGTCCGTGCCGGTGACGGTGGCCGCGACGGGCTTTCCGCCGTCCTCGAGGATGAGCTCGACGCTCTTCGCGTTCCCGACGACGTGCGCGTTCGTCACGACGAGCCCGGGGCCCTCGACGATGAAGCCGGTGCCGCTGCCGTTCGTGCGGCGCACCTGGAGGACCGAGTTGCCCGCGGCGCGGTAGACCTCGCCGACCTTCGTGGCCTCCGTGCCGCCCTTCGCGACCTCGAGGGGCTCGGCCGCCTCGATCCTGTCGCCCGTCCCGTCGTCGAACGCGATCGCCCCGAGCGTGAAGGCCACGAGCGCGAGGAGCGCGCCGAGGACCATGCCGGTGAGGAGCCCGCGGCGTCCCCGCTTCGGCCGCTCGCCGCGGTCGCGCGGTGCGGCGCTCGGCGGGCGGAACTCGGGCGCCGCGGCGG
>JAOPZO010000317.1 GCA_025964065.1 Solirubrobacterales bacterium
GCACGGGCCGGGGCGGCGAGGACGGCGGAGAGCGCGAGCGTCATCGCGGCGGTCGCGTGGCCGCTGGGCCAGGAGGCGTCGGAGATCTGCCCGTCGCCGAGCCAGGCGTCGTAGCGGGGCGAGGCGAGCAGCGGCTTGAGCGTCTGGCTCGTCCAGCCCGTGAGCACGAGCAGCAGGACGATCGCCCCCGCCACCCGCGGGCGCCGGCGCAGCAGCGCGCACCCGGCGAGCGCGAAGCCGATCACCGCGTACGGGAACGGGTCGCAGAGCCGCGCGACCTGGTCGATGAGCGGCGTGAGCTGCGGTCGGTTGAACTGTGTGAAGCCCTGCAGCGTCGCGGAGTCCTGCTCGCGGCCGAACGGCAGGAGCAGCGCGAGCACGCCGGTGCTCACGAGGCCGAGGACGCACGCGAGCGCGGCGAGGAGCGGGATGCGGGGCGTGCGCAGCACGGGCGTTCCAGGCTACCCCCGGCGATGAACGGCGCCTCAAGCAGAAGCGCCGGAGCCGAGGGGCAACACCGCCCCCGACGGCAGGAACCGCCCGGGCCGGGGCGAACGCCGGAGGCATGGGACCCCAGCTCGCCGAGCCCATCGCTCCCGCGTCGGCCTCCACCCTCGTCCCCGCCTGGATCGGGAGCCGCGCCTACGACGTCGAGGGCGCCCGGATCGGGCATGTCGCCGACGTCCTCTTCGGCGCCGACCGCGCCCCGGGCTGGCTCCTGCTCGTGCTTCCCCGCGCCGAGGAGCGCTACGTCCTCGTGCCCGCGCGCGGGCTGCGCCACCGCCTCGACGGCGTCCAGCTCGCCGTCGCGCGGGAGCTCGTGCGCACCGCGCCGCCGTCCGCGGGCCCGCCCGACGGCCTCGCCCGCGCGCACGCGCAGGTCGTGGCCGCGCACTTCGGCGTGCGCTGCAGCGCCGGCCCGTGGCACGGTGTCGTGGAGCCGTCGCTCGTCGGCACCGCCGGGCGCATGCGCGTCGCGGCGGGCTAGTCCGGGAGCCGCATCTCCGCGAGGGCCCGCGCGAAGCGGGTCTGCGGCGCGAGCTGCGCGACGGTGCGGGCGTCGGCGATCGTGTCGACGTCGAGGAGGCCCGGCAGGTCGACGATCCCGAGCCCGAGCGCCTCGAGCCGCTCGCGCTGCCGCACCCCCGTGTCGTCCGTGCTCATCGGAACACCGTCGAAGACGCGGGCGTCGGGCGTGCGCAGGCCGATGCCCCAGTAGCCGCCGTCCTCGGCGGGGGCGAAGACGCTCGGGGCGGTGCCGAGCGCCTCGAGCCCGGAGATCAGGTGCGCCTCGGTGAGCTGCGGGGTGTCCATCCCGACGAGGAACGCGGCCTCTCCCACGTCGTCGAACGCGGCGGCGAGGCGCTCCTCGAGGCCGTCGCCGCGCTGCGGGAGCACCTCGAAGCCGTCGGGGAGCCAGGCGCCCGGCTCGCCCTCGAGGACGAGGACGCGGCGGCGCGCCGGGGTCGCGAGGACGGCGGCGAGCGTGTCCTCGAGCGCGGCCTGCGCGAGCGCGGCGGCCTGCTCCGGGGTGCAGGGTGGGCAGAGCCGCGTCTTCGAGCGCCCGGCGACGGGTGCCTTGGCGATGACGATGAGGACCTCCGCGCTCACGACGCCGCCCCCGTCGCGGGGAGCTCGCGGGTGACGCGGGCGTCGACCTCGGCGAGGACCCTCAGCATGTCCCGCACGGCCTTCGCGGTGCCGCCGACGGTTCCCGTGACCTTCGACTTCCCGCCGTCGCGGGGCGCGTAGCCGACCGGGCGCTCCTCGACGCGCCAGCCCGCCGCGGCGGCGCGCAGGACCATCTCGAGCGGCCAGCCGAAGCGGCGGTCGGCGATCCGCAGCGCGAGGAGCTCCTCGCGGCGCGCGGCGCGCATCGGGCCGAGGTCGGTGGTGCGGATGCCCGAGCGGCGGCGCAGCTCGAGCGAGAGCACGCGGTTCGCGAGGCGCGCGTGGGGCGGGAACGCGCCCCGCTGCGTCGGCTTCCGGCAGCCCAGCACGAGGTCGGCGTGGCCGTCCGCGACGCGGTCGGAGAGCGCCGTGAGCTCGCGCGGGTCGAGGGAGCCGTCGCCGTCCATGAAGCAGACGACGTCCGCCGTGGCGGCGCTCAGGCCGGCGAAGCAGGCTGCGCCGAAGCCCTTCTGCGGCTCGACGACGACGCGTGCGCCGAGCTTCCGGGCGATGTCGCCGGAGCCGTCGCTCGAGCCGTTGTCGACGACGATGGGCTCGAAGCCGGCGGGAATCCGCCCGAGGACCCCGGGCAGCGCCTGGGCCTCGTCGAGGACGGGCAGGATGACCTCACGCACGAGACCGCACCCTAGTGTCCGGGCGATGCGGATCCTCCTCACCGGCGGCGCCGGCTTCATCGGCTCCCACGTCGCCGACCAGCTCCTCGCGGAGGGCCACGGGGTGCGGGTCCTCGACAACCTCCACCCCGCCGCGCACGCCGGTCCGCCCGAGTTCCTCCCGGACGGCGTCGAGTGGCGGGAGGGCGACGTGCGCGACGCCGCGACCGTCGCCGCGGCGCTCCAGGGCGTCGACGCGGTCTGCCACCAGGCCGCCATGGTCGGCCTCGGGACCGACATCGGCGACATCGCCGACTACACGAGCCACAACGACCTCGGCACCGCGATCCTGCTGCGCGAGCTCGCCGCCCGGGGCTTCGGCGGGCGCCTCGTGCTCGCCTCGAGCATGGTCGTCTACGGCGAGGGCCGCTACGCCTGCCCCGAGCACGGCGTGGTCCGGCCCGGGCCGCGGCTCGTCGCCGACCTCGACGCGGGCCGCTTCGAGCCGCCGTGCCCCCTGTGCGGGCGCGCGCTCGTCGCGGAGGCGATCACGGAGGACGCGCCCGTCGACCCCCGCAACGTCTACGCCGCCACGAAGCTGCAGCAGGAGCACCTGGCGTTCTCGTTCTCCCGCGAGACGGGCGTGCCGGTCACGGCGCTGCGGTACCACAACGTCTACGGCCCGCGGATGCCGCGCGACACGCCCTACGCGGGTGTCGCGTCGATCTTCGCGAGCAGCCTGGCGGGCGGCCGCGCGCCGCGCGTGTACGAGGACGGCGGGCAGACGCGCGACTTCGTCCACGTCCGCGACGTGGCCCGCGCGAACGTCGTCGCACTCACCGCCCCCGAGGCCGTCCCGGGCGCCTTCAACGTCTGCAGCGGACAGCCGCGCACGGTCGGCGACATGGCACGCGCGCTCCACGCGGCCTACCTCGAGGGGACGCCGGCGCCCGAGGTCACCGGGCAGTACCGGCTCGGCGACGTGCGACACGTCTTCGCCTCCGCCGAGCGCGCGCGCGACGTGCTCGGCTTCTCCGCCGTCGAGCCGTTCGACGCGGGCATGGTCGAGTTCGCCCGCGCCCCGCTGCGCGCCGCCGCCGCCGGATGAGCGCCGGGACCGACTGGGCGGGCGGCCCGGGGAGCCGGCG
>JAOPZO010000320.1 GCA_025964065.1 Solirubrobacterales bacterium
CCCGCCCGCGGCCGCGAGCTCCTGGGCCGTCGGTGGCGGACCCGCGTGCACCGCGGTCTCGAGGTCGACCAGGACCGCCTCGGTGAGCGTCCGCCGGCGGTCGCGCCGCAGTTGCCGCGCCTGCCAGAGCACCCCGCGGCCCGGCGCGGCCAGGACGCAGGCGACCACGACGCCGACGGCGACGAGGACGATGACGGGGCCCGTGGGCAGTTCGCCGCGGGCCGAGAGGAGCGAGCCGACGACCCCGACCGCCCCGCCGATGAACGCCGCGAGCGGCAGCAGCAGCGCGAGCCGCCCGACGAGCTGGCGCGCCGCGACGGCGGGCGCCACGAGCATCGCGACCATGAGGATCGCCCCCACCGTCCGCAGTCCGATCACGACCGCGACGACCAGCAGCGCCGTCATCACGACCTCGAGCAGGCGCACCGGCAGGCCGACCGACGCCGCGAACCCCGGGTCGAAGAGCGTCGTCTTCAGCGCCCGGAACGTGACCGCGACGAGCAGGAGCGACACCGCGGCGAGGGCCGCCATGACGACGAGGTCACGCTCGAGCAGCCCGGCGGCCTGGCCGAAGAGGTACTTCTCGAGGCCGGCCTGGTTCGCGTCGTCCTGCCCCGCGATGTAGGTCAGCAGGACGATCCCGAGCGAGAACGCGCTCGAGAGCACCACGCCGATCGCGGCGTCCGCACGCACGCGGCTCGTCCGCTCGATCCCGACCATCATGAGCGCGCCGACGAGCCCCGCGAGCCCGGCGCCGACGAGGAGGCTCCCTGCGTCCTTCGCCCCCGTGGCGATGAACGCCACGCAGACGCCGGGGAGCGCTGCGTGGGCGATCGCGTCCCCCACGAGGCTCCGCTGGCGCAGGACGGCGAACACGCCGAGCGCCCCTGCGGTGGTGCCGAGCAGCGCCGCCCCGAGCGCGACGACCGCGTCCGAGTAGTTCAGCGGCAGGAGGTCGATCAGCCAGCCCACGCCGCCGCCTCCCGCGCCGCGCCGCCGCTCGCGGCCCCGTAGGCGCGGCGCAGCGTCTCGGGCACGAGGACGTCGGCGACGTCGCCCTCCGCGATCGCGCGGACGTTGAGCAGCAGCACGTGGTCGAAGGCGGCGCGGACCGTCCCGAGGTCGTGGTGGACGACGATGATCGAGCGCCCCTCGTCGCGCAGCTCGCCCAGCAGCTCGAGGATGCTCGCCTCCGTCCGGGCGTCCACGCCGGAGAATGGCTCGTCCATGAGCATCACGGGCGCCTGCTGCGCGAGGGCGCGTGCGAGGAACACCCGTTGGCGCTGCCCGCCCGACAGCGCGCCGATCTGGCGGCGGCGGTACTCGGCCATGCCGACCCGCTCCAGGCACGACTCGACGAGCGCGTTCTCGCTGCGCGCGACCCGCCGCAGCCAGCCCGTGCTCGCGTAGCGCCCCATCTGGACGACCTCGGCCACCGTGATGGGGAAGTCCCAGTCGATCGCGTCCCGCTGCGGCACGTACGCCACGCGGTCACGCACCTGGCCGACCGGCCGCCCCTCGACGAGGCTCTGGCCCGCGTCGGAGGGGATGAGGCCGAGGGCGGCCTTGATGAGCGTCGACTTCCCCGCGCCGTTCGGCCCGACGATGGCCGAGAGGGCGCCGGCCGGGAAGCGCGCGTCGACGTCCCACAGCACGGGGCGCCCGCCGTAGGAGACCGTGAGCCGCCGGACCTCGAGCGGGGCCGCGCCGCTCACGAGAGCCCCACCTCGATCGCGCGGGCGTTCGCGCGGACCATCCCGAGGTAGGTGCCCTCGGGTGTTCCGCGGTCGCCCGCGGCGTCCGTGAAGAGCTCCGTCCCGACCACGGCCGTGCTGCCGCGGCGGCGCGCGGCGGCGAGCACGGCGTCGATGGTCTGCCGGGGCACGCTCGACTCCAGGAAGATCGTCCGGACGTCCCGGTCCGCGATGAGGCGGGCGACCCGCTGGACGTCGGCCGTGGTCGCCTCGGCCGCCGTGGAGATGCCCTGGATCGCCGCGACCTCCATCCCGTAGCGCCGGCCGAAGTAGGCGAACGCGTCGTGGGAGGTGACGAGCACCCGGCGCTGCTCCGGGATGCGCGCGATCCGTGCGCGGATCTCGCGGTCGGCGGCCCGGAGCTCCCGGACGTAGGCGGCGAGGTTCGCGCGGTACGTCGCCGCGCCGGCCGGGTCCTTGGCCCCGAGCGTCTCGGCCACCTCCCGCGCGGCGTGCTCCCAGAGCGAGACGTCGAACCACACGTGGGGATCGAACTGCTCGCCGGGCGCGGCCCCCGGGGGCGGGAGGAGCAGCGCGCTGCGTGGGATGCCCCCGGTGACGGCGACCGTCGTCTGCCGCTCCCCGAGCTCCTCGAAGACGTCGCCCATCTTGCCCTCGAGCTCCAGGCCGCCGTACAGGACGACGTCCGCGTCGCGCAGCGTCTTCACGTCCCGTGCGCTGGCCTTGTACAGGTGCGGATCGACCCCCGGTCCCATCAGGCCCTCGACGGCGACCCGGTCTCCGCCGATCCGCTCGACCGTGTCGGTGATGAAGTTCGTCGTGGTGGCGACGCGGACCGCGCGTCCCGAGACGGTGTCGGCGGCCGCGGTGTACGCCCCGCCGGCCGCGCAGCCCGAGGCGGTCACCGCGGCGAGCAGCAGGAGCGCGGTGAGGACGAGGAGGCGGAGGGACGACGACATGTTCCGCGTCCAGGCTAGCCGAGATGCGACAAGCTCTCAATCTGGATTGAGGCACGACTCAACCGAAGGTGTGGGGCGGGATGGCGGAACGCCGGCATGAAGCGCGGGGCCGGCGCCGGAGTGGACCTCGTCGCGCTCATCACGGACGGCAACCCACCCGCCCGCTCCGCGGACGGGTCCGGCGGCAGCGGCAGCGTCATCAACCTGCTGGACCTGACGATGAGGCCGCGACGGTCGGGCATCTCGGGACGACCGGGCGCTTCTGAATCCGCGAGAAGTCCCACGTCCGCCGGTCCGGCACCATCTACGGCCCGCACGCGCTGGGGACCTCCGGCTGCATCCGCCTCCGCAACCGCGACGTCCTGCGCTTCTACCGGCTCCTCCCGGTCGGCACCCCGGTCCGCATCAGCTGGAACGCACGCCGGGCGGCCATCCCGCTACCCTACGGCTCGTTGCACCGTGCGCCGAGGCGCACCCGGAGGGATGCCAGAGCGGTTGAATGGGGCGGTCTCGAAAACCGTTGTGCGGTTACGCCGTACCGAGGGTTCGAATCCCTCTCCCTCCTTGT